>QMOP01000050.1 GCA_003650255.1 Caldisericota bacterium | reverse complement strand
TTTTCTTCCTTTCTTTCAACCTTTTCCACAACTCTACCTTCTTTCTTCTCACCTCCTTCAAATTCCCTTAAAATATTTATCAATCTTTCCTTATCCCCATCCTCAAGAGCAACATAAAAAGCAAAATTATAATCCTTATCAATAGGAGAAAAAGGTCTTCCAACACTAAGTTCTTTAAACTTTTCAAAGATTTTTCCAAATGTCTCTGAGTCTGATTTTATCTTTATCTTATATCTTGACGGGTAGTTTGCTGTTGGAACAAATACTATACTCCATTTTTCAATCATTCTATTTCCTTGATGAAAGAAGTGCTACATCAGTAATAAGATTAAGATATCTGAACTTTTTATCAACATTATCCTCTGTTATAATCTGGGAAGGTATTCTTAATGACCTTAAAATACTTACTACCTCTTTTCCCCAGTTTTCAGGAGCAACAATTATAACAACATCACAATCACTCTCCTTTGCCCTTGTAGCAAGTTCCTGAGGAGTAACTTTTGCATCCTGTCTTAATGATAAAACCTTTTCAAACTCGTACTTCAAATTTTTCTCCAATATAACATTCTTAATCCCTTCTTCAACCTTCTCAAGAAGTTCCTCCTTTCCTGCAGGAAAAATATATGTTACCCTTACCTTTTTTATTTCCCTCTTTAGTTTTTCTTTTTTCTCCTCTTTACTCTCTCCTCCAAATCTTTCAATCTCAACCTTTACCTCCTTCTTTTCTTCTTTTTCCTCTTTCTTCGGTTCAAACCTCTCAATAACAACTCCTTCTTTTTCTTCAGATTTCTCAGGTTCTTTTCTCGTCTCTATCTCCACTTTTTCTTCTTTAACCTCTTCCTCTATTTCACCTTTAAGAAATTTCTCTATTTTTTTCTCTATTTCTTGATTTAAATTATAAAGAAAACACCTGTATGTATTATCAATTTTTACAAAGGAACCTGAAAAGAGATAGAACTTCTCTTTAAACTTTAAAATATCCTCTTTTTCTGCTTTAATAAATAGAACTTTCCTTTCAGGAAAATCTTTATCTTTAGCATCTCTTATTTCCCAGTCATGTACCACAACCCCTCCAATTTGTTTAAAAGGAAATTAGTATACCTTATTTTTAAAAAATTGTCAAACTTTTTTCTTTTCTTTTAATGCTGCCTGCGCAGAAGCAAGTCTTGCAACAGGAACTCTATATGGGGAGCAGGAAACATAATCCATTCCAACCTGATGGCAGAACTCAATTGAATCAGGATCTCCACCATGCTCTCCACAGATTCCAACCTCAAGTTCTGGATTTGTTTTTTTGCCTTTTTCTATTCCTATTTTTATAAGCTGTCCAACACCTTCCTTATCAAGTGACTGAAATGGATCCTTCTTATATATTTTCATTTCCACATAAACTGGAAGGAATTTTCCAGCATCATCCCTTGAAAAACCACAACCCATCTGAGTTAAATCATTTGTTCCATAAGAGAAAAAGTCAGCATGCTTTGCAATTTCATCTGCTGTTAATGCTGCTCTTGGAACCTCAATCATTGTTCCTATCATATATTTCAATTCAACTCCTTCTCTCGCAATAACCTCCTTTGCAACCTCCTCAATAATTTTTCTCTGATTTTCAAGCTCCATCCAGTGTCCAACAAGTGGAACCATCACCTCAGGAATAACATTCACTCCTTCTTTCTTCACCTTACATGCTGCTTCAAATATAGCTCTTGCCTGCATTCTTGTTACCTCAGGATATGTTATTCCAAGACGGCAACCACGATGTCCAAGCATTGGATTTAACTCTTTTAATGATTGAATCTTTGCTTTTAACTCCTCTTTCGGAACATTCATGTTCTTTGCAACCTCTTCTATCTCTTTATCTTCATGAGGAAGGAACTCATGTAAAGGAGGGTCAAGTAGTCTTATAACAACTGGAAATCCATCCATAACTCTGAAAATCTCAACAAAATCATCTCTCTGTAAAGGTAAAAGCTTCTCAAGCGCCTTCTCCCTTTCCTCCTTTGTTCTTGCAAGTATCATCTCCCTCATTGCAATGATTCTATCACCTTTAAAAAACATATGTTCTGTCCTACAAAGTCCAATTCCCTCTGCTCCAAACTCCCTTGCCACAGCTGCATCCTCAGGAGTATCCGCATTTGTCCTTACACCAAGTTTTCTGTATTTGTCAGCAAGAAGCATAACTTTGTTAAACATCTGTGCAATTTTTGATTCCTCCAACTTTTTCTCCTTCTTTACAAAAACCTGAATAACTTCAGAAGGATATGTTGTTAATTTTTCAGCAAAAACCTCTCCTGTTGTCCCGTCAATTGAAATCCAGTCACCCTGCTTGATTACTTTATCTCCAACTCTCATTTCTTTCTTTTCATAAGAAATATTCAATGCTCCACAGCCAGCAACACATGGTTTACCCATACCTCTTGCAACAACTGCTGCATGAGAAGTCATCCCTCCTCTTGCTGTTAAAATCCCTTGAGCAACTGCCATTCCTCCTATATCTTCAGGAGATGTCTCAAGACGGACAAGTATCGTTTTTTCATCCTTCATCTTAACTGCATCCTCTGCTGTAAATACAACCTTCCCACTTGCAGCACCCGGAGAGGCATTAAGCCCTTTTGCAAGATACTTTCCTTCCTTTTTTGCCCTCTCCTTCTCTTTTATATCAAAAACAGGAGCAAGAAGTTGAACAAGACCTTCAGGATCAATTCTCATAATTGCTTCCTCTTCTGTTAAAAGCCCTTCTTCAAGCATCTCCATTGCAATTCTGACAGAAGCAAAACCAGTTCTTTTTCCATTCCTCGTCTGTAAAAGATAAAGTTTCCCTTCCTGAATTGTAAACTCAATATCCTGCATATCCTTATAATGACTTTCAAGTTTGTCTTTTATTTCAACAAGTTGTTTATACACTTCTGGCATTGCTTCTTCAAGAGATACCTCATCCTCTTTTGATTTCCCCTCTTTATTTATAGGTAGAGGTGTTCTTATTCCTGCAACAACGTCTTCACCTTGCGCATTTGGAAGATATTCTCCAAAAAATCTTTTTTCTCCTGTTGCAGGGTCCCTTGTAAATGCAACACCTGTTGCAGAATTGTCTCCAAGATTTCCATAGACCATTGCAACAACATTTACTGCTGTTCCCCAGTCATCAGGAATATTATTCAATCTTCTATAAGTTATTGCCCTCTCATTATTCCAGCTCTTAAAAACAGCACCTATTGCATTCCACAATTGCTCCCAAGGATCTAAAGGAAACTCTATTCCAAGTTTCTCCTTTATAAGATTTTTAAATCTTTCAACAAGTTCCTTCATATCATTTTCATCAAGTTCTATGTCAAACCTCTTTCCTTTTTTCTCCTTAATTTCATCTATTATTGCCTCAAATGGGTCTATTTCATGTGCCTTTGGTTTTAATCCAAGAACAACATCTCCATACATCTGAATAAATCTTCTATAGCAATCGTATGCAAATCTCCTGTTTCCTGACATTTTGGCAAGTCCTTCAACTGTTTCATCATTCAATCCAAGATTTAGAACAGTATCCATCATTCCAGGCATACTGACTCTTGCTCCACTTCTTACAGAAACAAGAAGTGGTCTTTCTTTTGAACCAAATTTAAGTTCCATCTCCTCTTCCACTTCTTTCATTGCCTCCTGAACCTGTTCCTTTAATCCCTCTGGAAACTTCTCTCCACTTCTGTAATACTCTATACATGCCTCTGTTGTTATTGTAAAACCTGGAGGAACAGGAACACCAATTCTTGTCATCTCGGCAAGATTTGCTCCTTTTCCACCAAGTAAATCCCTCATCTTGGCATTTCCCTCTGTCTTCTTTTTTCCAAAATAATAAACCCACTTCTTCACTTTAACCTCCTTCAACAACAATTTTACTTAAATCAGCAATCTTGAAAAATCCATCTCTTATTGCTTTCAAAAGTGTAATCCTATTTTTCCTCAATTTTTCATCCTCCACCATAACAAAAACTTTATCAAAAAATTCATCAATATCTTTTTTTAACTTTAAAATAACCTTTAATGCTTTATAATAATCTCTATTGTTTAAAATATCATCAAATTCATCCTTAATTGTCAAGAAGTTATCGTATAGTTTCTTTTCCTCCGGTTTTTCCAGAAATTCCTCTTTTACACCATCAAAAAAATTCTCTCCTTTCTTTTCTGCTTGATTAAGTATATTGTTTACCCTTTTAAATCCTGTTATTAATTCCTTAAAATCCTCTTCCTCTCTGATTTTTCTTATTGCTTCAACTCTTTTAAGAACATCAAAGGGATTAAAATTTTTAATATTTAAAACTGACTCTATCTCATCAAACCTGAATCCTTTTTCTTTCAAAATATTTTCTAATCTTGAAATTAGAAAATTATAGATTTCACTTAAAGGAGAGTTTTTATAAAGTGAAAATGAGTATTCAATTATTTTCTTCAAATCAATATCAATACTAAAACAACTTTCCAATAAATTATCTGCTTCCTTTTTAAGTCCTAAAGGATCAAAAGACCCTTTTGGTATCTTCCCAAGAATAAAAGAACCCACAATCGTATCTATTTTATCAGCGATATAAACAATCACTGTCTCTCTATCAGAAGGATTCTTTTTTACTCCTTCAACACCTCTTGCAATTCTCTCATCATATCCCCAAACCTCAAGATAAATTCTTCCAGCAACTCCTGAAAGTTCAGGAAACTCATATACAAGTTTTGTTGAACTGTCAAATTTTGAATATTCAGCAATTTTCATAGTAATTTCTCTTTCAACTTCAATCTTGAAATTTTCAATAATAAACTTAGACAGTTTCTTAACTCTTTCCTTCTTGTCAAAAAGTGTTCCAAGTTTTTCCTGAAAAACAATCCCCTTTAGTTTTTCATTAAAATAATCTGGATTTTTTTCAATATCACTCTTAAAGAAAAATAAAGCATCTTCCAATCTTGCCTCAACAACCCTTTCCATATTTTTTGAAACCTTCTTTTTATTTATCCCTTTCTCAACACATGCTACAAAATATGGAAGAAGTTTCCCTCTCATATTTTTAAAACAAAAAAATTTCTGCTGTTCTTTTAAAACCTCTATTATAATCTCCTCTGGCAACTGAAGAAACTTCTCGCTGAAACTGCCTGTAATTACTTCTGGATTTTCATTGAGTTCAAGAACCTCATCAAGAAGATCTCTATCAAAAACAATATTTCCTTTTAATCTTCTTTCAACCTGATTTACTTTTGAAAGAAAAATATTTTCCCTTTCTCCTTTTTTCAAAATTACACCATTATTTTTCATTATCTTAAAAAACTCGGAACTTGAGGAAATCTTTATTCTTTTGTCATTTTTCAGACAATAATTTCTTGATTCTATCTTTGAAAATGAAACTTTTACTCTTTTTGCTCCGAACATAAAAAGAATGTTTCTTATTGGCCTTGGAAATGGAAAATCAGCCTCAGGCCATCTCATCATTTTTTCAAAACTCAAACTCTTAAAAATCTCAACTGTTCTTTCCATCAAAATCTCTTCGGTATTCCTTGGGAAAATTTTTATATTCAAAATAACCCTCTTCTCTTCTCCTTCTCCTTCATAATCTATATCCTTTAAATCAGCATTATATTTTTTTAAAAAACCCCTTAAAGCATCTGTTGGATTTCCATTTAAAAAAGCAGTTTTAAACTTTGGACCTTTTATTACCTTTATTTTTTCTTCTGTGTTTGTTGAAACATCCTTGATATAAACCCATACCCTGTAGACACTACCACAAGAAGAAACCTCTCCAAAATCAATTCTCTCTTCATTCAATACTCTTTTTAATCCCTCCTCCAAACCCTTTACAAAATCCCTTACAAATCTTGCTGGAAATGGTTCTGTATCAATCTCAATTAACAAATCAAGCTTCTTCTTCATTTTCAAGATACCTAAGTGCAATCCTTTTTGCAAGACCCCTTATTCTTTTTACATAATTTTCCCTTTCCTCATGAGAGAGTGCTCCATAAGCATCAAGCGAGTTAAAGGTATGAGAACATTTCAGGAGATAGTCATAAGAAGGAAAGATAAGGCCTTCATTCAATAAATCAATTGCTTTTTTATAAAAATAATTGAAATTCTCTATCTCCTTCTCTTTACTCAAAAATTCAAAATGAAACTTTGAAAACTCAAACTCCTGCCTTTTATGAATATCACCGTAACTAACTCCTTTACTCCACTCTATATCAAAAACATTATTTACTCCCTGAAGGAACATTGCAATTCTTTCAAGTCCATATGTAAGTTCTACTGGAATAATTTTAAGTTCTATCCCTCCCATTGCCTGAAAATATGTAAACTGTGTTATCTCAAGTCCATCAACTCTCACCTCCCAACCAAGTCCCCATGCACCAAGAGTTGGAGAGGTCCAGTCATCCTCAAGAAATTTAATATCGTGCTCTGAAAGGTCTATCCCAATATATTCCAAACTTTTAAGATAAAGTTTCTTTGAATCAGGAGGTGCTGGTTTAAGAATTACTTGAAGTTGATAATGTTTAAAAAGACGATTTGGATTCTCTCCATATCTTGCATCCTGAGGTCTTCTTGATGGTTCAACATAACAGACCCTCCATGGCTTTGAGTCAAGTGTTTTAAAGAATGTATAATAATTGAACGTTCCTGCTCCTTTCTCAACATCATATCCCTCTCCAATAAAACATCCATTCCTCTTCCAGTATTCCTTCAATTTTAATATCAAATCCTGAAAATACATGATTTTTCATTCTATATAAAATAACCCAAAAATTCAAGAAGATAATCTTCTTGTGCCAAGAGAAGTGGAGCATAGTTTTCCGGTTCCTTCTCTTCAAAATCTAACTTTAAAACTCAATCTATGTGTTAATCCTAAATCTTTGTAGGGAATGAGGGAATAGTCAAGGATGTAATTGGAGAAGTTTAAGCCAAAACCACCGCTTATGCCAGTGAAGTCGGAAATTTTGTTTTCTTCCCTGCCTGTCCGGCAGGCAGGCCTGCCTGTCCGGCAGGCAGGCTGAAATAAGGAATTTTGATAGGTAAGAAGTTGATATGCAAGTTTATAAAGATATCCTGCTCTTAAACTGATAAATCTTACAGGTCTATATTCTATTCCCATTGAAATACTGGTTTTATCATCATAAATTTCATGATTTATATCTAAAGAAATAACAAGATTTCCTAAGAAATTGTATCCTCCTCCTAAACTGATGGTTAGAGGTAGATTGTATGGTTCATCAATAAATTTCATCTCTGGCCCAATATTCCTTATCACCAATCCTAAATCTCCTTTTATACCTTTCACCTTACACTTTATTCCTATATCCATTGCTATCCCTTTTGCTTCTTCTTTTTCTATTTTCTGTTGAATGAACTTAATTGTAAGTCCTAAATCTATTCTGTTGCTAATTCTTTTTGCTCCGCTTATACTTAAACAGAAATCGCTGGCTCTGAAACTTCCTGTCTCTATCCCTTCTTCGCTTCTTCCTTCTATCTCTCCTAAATCTAAATACATTATTCCTATTCCAATTGTCTTGTTATTTAACGGTATCCCTATCCCAGCAAATTCATATTTTGTATCTATTATCCATTTTGTATGCATAAATCCAAATTCTTTTGTTTTTAACTTTCTTAATCCTGCTGGATTCCAGTATAGGGATGTTATATCATCTGTAATTCCAGTATAGGCTCCTCCCAGTCCCATGCTCCTTGCTCCTATCCCTATCTTTAAAAAATGTGCTCCAGTCTCTGCAGAAAATAATAAAGGTGAAAAAACCAATAAAATTATCACCCCTCTTATTCTGGTACTCATTTCACCCCTCCTTCCAGTTTCTCCACCATTTTATTAAACGCTTCCGCTAATTCCTTAAATTCATCTTTCTTTCTGAATGTTATTCTTACACTGTAATCTCCTTCTGCTACTTTTTCCATACTTTTTCTTAATCTGTATACTGGTCCTGCTATGCGATGACTGTAAAATATCATGAATATTCCCACAATTATTATGCTGGCTATTCCGCTTATTATTATTGCTTTAAGTATTATTGGTTTAACTATCTCCTGTCTTTTTACTATTCTTACATCATCTCCGTATCTGTCTGTTGTTCCATATAATTGAATTTCGCTTTTCTTTTCCCTGTATATTGCTATGCTGTAACTTAAAATTCCAGAAAGAATTATCCCTCCCATCACAAGTAATATCACCCTCTTTACCATCTTTATCTGAAAATCTTTATCCACCACATATTTCTTCCTCTTCTCCATTCCTTCCTCCTGCTA
>QMOP01000049.1 GCA_003650255.1 Caldisericota bacterium | reverse complement strand
CCTACAGCAAGAATAAGAATTTTCTTAATTTCCCAGTCAAAAATAACGCGATAATTCCCAATTTTAAAACGATAACAGGGTTTAGGAGTTTTACTTATAGGGAGGGCAAAGACAAGTGGGTCGGGAGTATCAAGGTAAAATTCAAGTTTTTTAATAATCTTCTGCTGGACTTTTTTGGGCAATTTAAGAAACTGTTTTTCAGCATATTTAGTAAAGTCATATCCTATCACTTTAATCCTGCTTTTCTTTTAACACTTTTACCACTTACTCTACCTGATTTACGGGATTTTTGTAGGAAATTTAAAAATTCAGGAGAGGTTGCTTCAATATCTTCTTCAATTTCATCCAGTGTTCTTTTATCAAGAATTATTCCGAGAGTTCTTCCCTTTTTATCCACCAGACGGATAATTCCTTTTATAGGAAAAGGAAATGACTTAATAACGACAACTTTTTCTTCAGCTAATGTTTTTAATACTGGTTCAGCCATTTTACCCCCTCTAAATATCTTTTATTCTAATAGAATTATATCATGAAAAAGAATATCTGACAAGGAAAGATTTAAAACAATTTTAAAAATTGACGAGGAGATATGATTAAGGTTTTGCGAAACTTTTTAAGAGAAAGTAGATCTTTATCTCCGGTTACAATAAAATCTACTTTTCCAGCACAGGCACACTCCAGAATAATATTATCCTTCGAGTCCCGACAGATGGAGATTTTCTCTTTTGGGAAAACCCATTCAGCATCGGTTTCTAAGAGTTTATTTAATTTTTCAATATCTTCTTTTTTAAAATACTGTCTAAGTTTAGATTGTGTAAGTGTTTCGTTTAATTCAGCAAATAACTGAGGAGAGAGAATCAGGTCAATTTTAGAGTGAACAAACAGTTCGTATATTTTGCGACAATTTTTACTACCTAGCAAAGCACTGATAAAAATGTTTGTATCAACGGTTACTCTAACTGGAGCTTTTGTTATTTCTTTCATATCTCTTTTGACGCACCTGTTCACATATTTTTCTGATTTCAGCATCAGATATCGGATTTTTAGCAAACCGCTGCCGTATTTTACTAATAAGTTCATTCCACCTTGCGCGCCTTGTTTCTCTTTCCAGTTTACGAATCAGTTTAAGTTTTTCAGAAACACTGAGTTTTTTAATAGCAGATTCAATCTGTTTTATGTTGATTTCAATACGGACTGTATTAGCCATAATTTCACCTCCCGAAATAATTATACCATGAAAAGAAATATATTACAAGTACAACCAGGAACATCTACTATAGACAATATATCATTAAAATACTTGACAAATAAAGAAAAATTTGTATTATATTTTTTGATGATTCTAAACTGGTCAAAAAGAACTGCCAAAATTCAAAATCAATATTTTCCCATTTGGTCAAATGAGAAAATGATAGGAGGAAAATGATGATTCGAAGAATTTTTTACTTTTGTTTCGGAATTTTACTGAGTTTTTGGGGTAATGTTTTTGGAGAATGGATAGAAACAGATGCAATGTTAAAAATGCGGTTTTTTCATGTTTCAGTAAGACTTAACGATGGAAGAATATTGGTTGCCGGGGGGTGGAATGGAGGGCAGGAATCTCCCAGTTATCCTCTTTTATGTGAAGTTTATGATCCGAAAACTAATACTTGGTTATCTGCCGGGAATTTGCAGCGAGGTAGAGAATTAGCAAGAGCAGTAATTCTTCCTAATGGAAATGTATTAATTGTTGGAGGTTATAATAGCAATGAAGGATATCTGGAATATTGTGAAGTTTATGATCCTTCAGCAAATACTTGGACCTCTACAAGTTCAATGTCTGTCAAACGTGCTAAACACACCGCTACACTTCTTAAAGATGGTAAAATTCTTATAACAGGAGGGCAGAATTCGAGTGGAGCTTTAACAAGCTGTGAAATTTATGATCCGGAAACTGGAACGTGGAGTATTACAGGGGCGTTAAATGTGGCTCGTTTTTTTCATTCAGCAGTTTTACTTGCTGATGGAAGAGTATTAGTTTCAGGAGGTATTGGTTCTGATGATACGAGTATTTCTGATTGTGAGATTTATGATCCTACTTCAGGAACTTGGAGTGTGATAGCTCCGATGAATTATGATAGAGCAGCACATAATTCTTTATTATTGCCTAATGGGAAAGTTATTGTGGTTGGAGGAGCTAAACATTATGCTGCACCTACTCTTCCGCAGGATATAGCAATTGATATTTGCGA
Organism: Caldisericota bacterium; assembly: GCA_003650255.1. GTDB lineage: Bacteria > CG03 > CG03 > B21-G15 > B21-G15 > B21-G15. The sequence goes on along the minus strand of QMOP01000049.1, from coordinate 6,086 downwards.
ATTATATGACCCATCTACGGGAAAATGGGAATTGACAGATTCCCTCAATACAAAACGATATGCGCATGGTAGTACAGAGATTGCAGCAGTAATACCAGAAGGACTTATTGGAGGAGGAGTAGTAGTAGCTGGAGGAGCTCAGGAGCTGGACTCCAATCCTTATTTTAAAACGATTCCTGATGTTGAAGTTTACTCTTTACAAAATGGGACATGGCAGATAGTAGAGCCTTTGAATACAGAAAGAGCTGGTTTTACGCTTCATTTATTACCCGATGGAAGACTATTAGCTATAGGGGGTATAAGTGAAACAGGAGAGGGCTTTACTACGGTTCTTACTTCTTGCGAGATTTATAATCCAAGTTTAAAAATAAAACAGAATGGACCTTATCTAGGTTTCTGTTTTGAAAAACCTATTTCAGAGAATTCTTTATCTTATTACTATGGAGAAATTATTACAGATATTGTAATAAAAGAACCTATTATTTGGGTTCAAGATTTAGAAGGGAATATTACTACAGGGTATATTTTTGTTGGTAGACATGTAGATAGTGAAGTAGTTTTTAATTTAACATCTGAGGAATATGAAAATTTAAAATCATCGGCCACAGGGGCTCAATTAAGTGGAAATCTGCTTAAGGATTTAATTACAGATCAACCTTCCGAATTCTTTTCCACAGGTTGGTCATATGTCCCTAAATGGTATGCTCCCGCAGAACTTCCAAAATATGTGCTCCCTGTTATTGCTGAATACGGATGGGAGCAGATAATAACCGATTTTAATGAGTATCCAAATTATCCTTTTTGGAAAATAAACCCTTATGACCCTAGTAGATCAGTTTATAATGTGTTATTGGAAGCTTTTTTAATGAGAATAAAAGCATCTTTAAATGAGAAAATATTGACCTTTGTTCACTATAATGATTGGGCACAGGAGTTTCTAAGCGAAGGAGCTAAGAGTGCCCTTGAGAAATGGAATACTGGTCAGGAGGTATCTTCTGAGAAAATAGAAATGTTAGCCGAAGACATTTTGAAAATGTTAAATGATTCTAGCTTTAAAAAATATGCATCTTTAGAGGAAAAAATATCCTTCACACTCGTTGGAAATACTGCGGAATTGTATAGGATAGCAAAGTCAGTTTCTGGAATAATGACGATAGTTAATGTAGGAGCGGATGTATTAGATACTTTGTTTATATTGCAAGCAGCTCCACAAGCTTTAAAGCAGCTTAAAGAGTTTAAGTCAGTTATTTATGAGAAATGTGATGTTAATTCCGGCCTCTCTCAGGGGGTTAAAGATGCAATTGATATATTAGAGAAAGATTTGGAAAAAATGAGCAGTTCGGATTTTGTTCAGAATCTTATTTCTTTTATTAGTTCAAAGATGTATGCTCAAGGAGGATTTATTTCTTCTATTGAATTGATAGATGCTGCTGCTTCTGCTGCTTCTTTGGTTGGTATTTCGGTACCAATTTCTTTACCTTTTAAAGTAGTCATGAATTTAATTGCTGATGATTGGGCTGGTTCAGGTCAACGCATTTCTCAGTTGATAATAGCTGCAACATTAGCAGAGAATTTTTATGAAAAGGAAGAGTTGAGGAAGTTTTCTTATCCTATAGCCCTCGCATATGTTAGTATTGAGGAGAAACAACAGGCTTTATGGACTGTTAAATTATGGAATAAAATTCATGGAGATAGTTCTCCATTAGAAGAATTTGATACGACCTATTTAAAAATAGCTGTAACTCCAAATCCCGGTGAAGCAACAGAGGAAACAAAACAACAATTTTTAGATATCCAAAATAAATTAACTACACAAATTGAAGAATATAATAACTTATCAAATTCTATATATACTTCAGTATCTACTGAAGTTATTAAAAGCTACCCTTTTGTAGGGTATATAGAAGGAAGAGTGTATAACAGTTCTGATGAAAGTAATTTAACAGGAGCAGTAGTTGAAGTGTATCAAGATAGTATTTTGATTTCATCTGTAACAGTAGATTCCACTGGAAAATATTTTATAGTAGTTGATACAGGGACATATTGGATATTTGTTTCATCAATTGGATATATGGGTAAGTTAAATAAAAATATAACAGTAAATTCAGGACAGACAACAACACTAAATGTTTCTCTTAAAGATGGAGATACAGGACTTGCAGGCTACTGGAAATTTGATGAAGGAGAAGGAAGTATTGCATTTGATTATTCTGGATATAGAAATCATGGAAAAATCTATGGAGCAAGTTGGACAACAGGAAAAGTGAATGGTGCATTATATTTTGATGGGGTTGATGATTATGTCAATTTGGGTTCGGATATTTGGAATAATACAGAGTTAGCAAAAGGGACAATAGAGGCATGGTTTAAAACAAATGATGCATCTGTACGTCAAAGAATAATAGATTTAGAGGGAGTGGTACTTTCTGAAATATCTTTTACTGGCTATCCTGAAAAGTTACATGGAAATATATATGATGGCGTTGATAATCTGTTAGTTACCACGGCTATTTTACAAGCAAATATTTTATATCATACAGCTATTACATGGAATGGCGTTACATCAAAGTTATACTTTGATGGTATAGAAGAGGATGCTGTATCTGCTGGTTCTCCCGTTTTTGATACTTTTAATAGAATAAATTCAATAGGTTCTGATTATAATTTAGAAACTTTATTCAACGGTATCATTGACGAAGTTCGTATCTACAACTATGTCCGTTCAGCGAAGCAGATTGCAGAGGATGCTCAAATAACAGAAGGAACAGTTACAGGAAAAGTAACAAAATTAGATGGAACAACTCCAGTAAAGGATGCTCTGGTTGAGGTTATGGAATCCTGGGTTGTAATAAAGAGCACTCTTACAAAGATAGATGGAAGTTTTGAATTTTCTCTTTCAAGTGGAAGTTATCAAATTAGAGTTTCAAAATCTGGCTATGAGACACAGACAAATTCAAGTATAGAGATAGATATTGGACAGACAACAGAGATTAATTTCATTTTGAATAAAGTTGGTATAACAACAGCAACAGTAATGGGAAAAGTGACAGAATCAGATGGAGTAACTGCTATATTAGGAGCAATGGTTGAGGTAAGAGATAGCAGTTCACAGGTTCTGATCAGCAGCACAACAACAGATTCAAATGGAAATTATTCTCTTGTTATTTCATCAGGTATTTATGATATAAAGGCAAAAGCAACTGGATATCAGGAGACAATTATTGAGAGAGTTTCAATTTCAGGAGGAGAGGAGAAAGTTGTTAACTTTACATTAAATCAACTAACAGAAACGGGAAAACCGGATTTGATAATAAGTGATTTTGTTGCTTCAAGCACATTTCCTCTTAAAGGAGAGAATGTTGTAATAACTATTGTGGTTAAAAATCAGAGAGATGCAGGTAGTGGTGCGTTTTTTGTTGATTTTTACCAGAACTTAAGTGAGCCACCTTCACTTGCTCAGGTTGGAGACCAGTACTGGAGACCAACTTCTCTTGCAAGTGGTGCTACAGTTGAGTTTAAATATACATTTACTTTTCCTGGAGGAGAAATAAAATGTTATGCTCAGGTTGATACTGATAATGATATAACAGAAAGTAATGAGAATAATAATGTTTCCGATGGATTAATAATTAAAGAGCCACAGGAGATAGGAACTCTTTCAGGTTATGTATATTCTAAAGTAGATGGAGAATCTATTGATGGAGCAAAAATAACATGTAATGGAAGTATTACTTTTACAAATATTGATGGAAGTTATAATTTATCTCTTTATCCAGGAGATTATACTGTGTATTGCTGGAAAGAGGGATTTTCAACAGCAACTGTAAATGTGACAATAAGTGCAGGAGAGATAACAAATAAAGTATTTTATCTTGAATTACCAAAAGTGACAGAAGGAGTAATTTATGGAAAAGTAACAAAAGAAGATGGGGTGACAGGAATAAGTAATGCGCAAGTATCATTAATTGAGGAGGGAGCCGAAAAGGAATATATGCTTTCAACCTATCTTGGGGATTACAGGTTTATAGTTGAAGAAGGAACATATACGATAAGAGTTACAAAGGATGGATATAGGAGTAAAGAGATAACTGTTTATATCAAAGCAGGTGAAGGAAAGGAGATAAATTTTGCTTTAACATTTATTGTTCTTCCTCCTTTACCTGTTGAGAATTTAGAAGCAACTGCTCTTGGTAACAGCACAGTTGCTCTTGACTGGATTCCTTCACCAACTGAAGAGGTTCGGTATTACAATGTTTATTATACCTATGGAACATTCAGTGATGTTTCAGAACTTATTGGAAAACTTTTTGCAGAGCCAAAGATACAGGTATCACCGAGAGAAATATCTCACTGGCAGAGTGAAACACTTTTAAGGGGTGAAAGATACTATTTCTCAGTAAGGCCAGTTGCTTTGATTGATGGAAGGTATATTGAGAATTTTGATGTTAATAACATTGCATCCTGTGTTGTGATAGAAGAAACACATGGAGTTAAAGCAAGAATAAAAGTTCCATACAGTGGCAAGAAGGTTTCTGGTAATCGTTTAACAGTTGTTGCAGAGGTTTATCTTAATCCAAGTGAAGTGAAAGAGGTAAAATTTGAGTATAAACCAAGTTATTCAGATACATGGACTGATATTCCTCCTGCAACAACAAGACATCCAAATCCTGATTCTTCCTGGCCATATTTTGTCCACTGGGATGTTTCAAATCTTGAAAATGGAAACTATGATATAAGGGCAGTTGCATATGATACTCTTGGTGGAAAGGACACTTCACCTGATTATATAACAATAATTGTGAACCATGTGGATAAGGATGTTGAGGAGATTGTGGATGCTGATGGAAAGCATATAAAAAGAGAGAAGGTTCATAGAGGTAGAAAGAGAAGGATAAAAGCAGGAAGTATGGAAGAGGAAGGTCTTACAGAGGTTGTTATTTCAACAAATACACTTGAAAATAATGAGGATACAGTTGAGATAACACTCAATCCAGATTTAGTTTCAGGACCTCTTGCTTCACTTGTTGCAGTAAAAGCAAGGGAGGTAAAACTTGGAAGTGGGCAGAAGAACCTGCCAGAAGAAGCAGAGATTTATATTCCTTATGACGATAGTGATGGTGATGGGTATATTGAAATAGATGGAAATGAGACAAAGTATACTGCTGATGATTTGGTTGTATGGAGTTATGATGAGAAAGAAGGAAGATGGGAAGAGGAGAAAAATATTGAAGTTGATAGGGATAAGAGAAGAGTGAAGGTGAAGACAAATCATTTCTCATATTTCAGTATTTTTGTCAAGATAAATAATATTAGGGTTTATCCAAATCCATTTATTCCATATGATGGAATAGATGATAATGGTAAACCATATAGTGAGGAAGATATTACAAGCGGGATAATTTTTGATAATTTGCCTTCTAAGGTTAAGATAAGTATATATGATATAAGAGGAAGAGTATTGAGAAAAATAGAAAGTGAAAACTCTGGTGGAACAATCCGCTGGGATGGAAAAGATGAAGATGGAAATGAACTCTCCTCCGGTGGGTATATCTATGTTATAGAGACGGATAAAGAGGCAAAAAGAGGCAAAATAGCAATTATAAGATAACGGAGGTAAAAATGAGGAAGTTTATTATTTATTTGTTAATTTTAAATTTGAATTTTCTTTTTGCAGAAAGTTTTGAGTTTTTACTTCTCAAGCCATCGCCGGAGATAGAAGCATTGGGTGGATATTTAGAAGATGGTGGCCTTTCATTCTTTAATAATCCCGCAAAAATAGAAGGAAGAAATCTTTCTCTATTTTATAATCTTCATTTTGTGGATATAAAACAGGGAATTCTTGGGTTGAATTATGCATTTAATTCGGAAAATCTTGTTGCTTTTGGAATGAACTATGTTGATTGGGGCGAGGAAGAAATCACAACACTTTCACAGCCAGAAGGGACTGGTGAGAATTTTAGTATAAAAGATAGAATGATTTTTATTGGATATTGCAGGAAGATTGATAATTTAAAAATAGGTTTAGGAGTTAAAAATGTGAAAGAGGAGATAGCAGATGTAAGTGCCTCTACTGTTTTATATGATAT
>QMOP01000048.1 GCA_003650255.1 Caldisericota bacterium | reverse complement strand
TTTATATTTTCTGTAATAGAAATATTCCCTTTTGAAACAATAACTCCTTCAATAAAAATCTTTCCATCACAACTTAAAGCATTCTTCCAATCACCACCCACAACAATTATATTTAAAGGGAGTGGCAAAAGATTTGAACCAAACTCTCCTTTAAAATAAACCGCATCAATTCCCCTTCCTCCTGTAACAAGTATAACTGAATTTTCATTAATGACAATTGAGTTACTTCCTATAAAACTTACTCCATTTTCAAAAATATAAATTCCTCCATCAAGAACAAGCGGATTAACATCAGTGTATCTTATTCTTTTTCTTTTCCTTAAAATTAAATTTTCAAGTAATTCCATCAAATTTATTGAGGGAAGAACCATTCTTTTTACATTTCTATCATTTTCATAAACAAGAACATTTGCTTTGTTCTCAATATTTTTCTCATTATAAATTTCATAACTTCCATCCCATTCTCTTGGCATATGAACATCAAAATCTCCTCTTTTCCCACCTGATTTAAGAAAAACCCCTCCTGTTATAGGAACAATCTTTCCCTTGATTAAAATAGCACCATCATCCTGATAGGATGAAATAATTCCTGCTTTTCTATTTTCTGGATTATCAAGTACAAGAGAACCATTTACAAAAACCTTTCCATCACTCCTTATAACACCTTTACAGGTTACATCTCCATCAATATAAACATTACCTTTTGATCTTACAACCTCCTCAGGCACAACTCCCTTTCTTTTAATTTCTGCTACAATCCTTTTTTTCAACTTACAATCCTTCTTTGAAGGCCAGAATGAAGTTGAGATAATTTCAAGGATATTACCTTTCTTCTCTGTTTCCACCTCAAAACTTCCATCTCCTAAAAACTCCTCAGGAATTCCACTTAAATTATAGGGATTAATTAAAATCTCTGCTATCTTTTTTTCAATCCCTGCCTCTGCAAGATAAAGCAGTTTATACTTTTTCCTCTGATAAACCATACTCTTTACCTTCTTATTCAAAATTCCAACAAGAAAAAGTAAAAGTACCGGGATTATAAAAAGTAGAACAAGTGAGGAAAATATAACAAATCCTTTCCTTCTCATCTATAATTTGCCCTATAAGTAACTAAGGAAAAACTTTTAACTTCTCCTTTTTCCTTCCAGAAAACAGAAACCTTTACAAGTTTCAAATAATTCAAAATCTTTTCTTTAACCTCACATTTTAATTTGAAAACCCTTCCTTCTATTTCAATATCATCACTGAAATTCTCAATTTGAGAATAAGGAAGCACTTTTATCTCCTCCATACTGTTTATAGCAACCCCACATGCAATATCCTTCAATTCATCCTGCTTTGTAAGGATTGAGATGTTCATCATAACCTGAACGAAACTTAAAAAAAGATATGATATTATTGCGACACCAAGAATTATCTCTATGTAAGTTAATCCTCTCCTCAACTTAAATATAACTCATTCGCAAAAAGTGTGTCAATAAAGTAAGGAAAAGTGGTTCCCCCCCTCGGGGGACGCTCGCGTATGTGGCTCGCTCTACGTCCTGCGGTAGAAAGCACTATATCCTCGGACGTAAAGCCCCCTCGGGGAAAACCACTTCCTTTACACCTTACACCAAATATCCCTGCTCACTGCTTTCTGCTCTCTAAATATTATATTACAAAATATTGACAAAAGTATGCAATTAAAATATCATCAATGTATGAGAATAATAGATGGAAGAAAAATAAGGGATGAAATAATACTTGAATTAAGTGAGAAAATAAAAAGGAAATTAACTCTCGCTGTTCTTTCCTCTCCTTCAAATGAAGCATCCACATCGTATGTTAAAGGAATAAGAAAAATTTCTGAAAAACTTAAGGTTGAAGTTAAGGAGTATATTTTAGAAAAACATTCTGATTTTGAAAGTAAAATTGAGGAATTAAATAAAGATAAAAAAATAAATGGAATACTGCTTCTACTTCCTCTTCCAGAAGATGTAGATTTTAAAAAATTACAGAAAAAAATATCACCAGAAAAGGATGTTGAAGGTATTTCACCTTTAAGTTTTTCAAGATTTTATTCAGGAGAAAAAAAGTTCGCTCCTATTGTCTCTCTTTCAGTGCTTGAAATAATTAAAAGATATAAAATCAATATAAAGAACAAAACAGTTGGTATTTTAGGACATTCTCCTGTTATTGGAAGACCAATTTCAATTCTTTTACTTCAAGAGTTTGTTTTTTCACATCCCCATATTCTTCTTATAAATATTGGAGAAAAAAATTTTAAAAAACTTACAAAGATTTCTGATTTACTTATTGTTGCTGTTGGAAAACCAGAATTTTTAAAAAAAGATATGATTAAGAAAGGTTCTACTATAGTTGATATAGGAATAAATTTTGTAAACGGAAAGATTAAAGGTGATGTTCATTTTGAGGATGTAAAGAATAAGGTCTCTCTTATAACTCCTGTTCCAGGTGGTGTTGGACCTGTTGTAAATGCGATACTATTTAAAAAACTTTTTCTTCTTTCAAAGATTCAAAAAGATACCTAACTGATTCATACCAGCCAAGAGGCATGAAATGAAATCCATCTATAGGAGTTTCCTTTAATTCAATTACAATCTTTTCCATAATCTTTGCTGCTTTCCTTTTCCTTTCTTTTATCTCCTCTGAATCAAACTTTGAAATCTCTTTTATCAAATACTCTGGAACAAAAATTCCGGGAATATTCTCATTCATATATTTTGCCATTTTTGCTGACTTTATGAAAACTATACCTACAAGAACAGGAATATTTCCAAAATTCTTTCTAAACTTTTCAATAAATTTTGAAAACCTCTCAACCTCATAAACTGCCTGCGTCTGAATAAACTCTGCTCCTGCTTTTATCTTTTTCTCAAGTTTTCCAAATTCTTCATCAATGTTCTCAACACATGGATTTGCAGCACATCCAATACAGAAATCTGTTTTTTCTTCTAATCTATTTCCCATCATATCATAACCTTCATTCAACTTTTTTATAACACTGATGAGTTCACTTGAACCTATATCAAAAACAGGTTTTGCCTCTGGATGGTCTCCAACACTTGGTGGGTCTCCTGTTAAAGCAAGAACATTCTCAATACCAAGAGAAAAGGCACCAAGAAGATCACCCTGAAGAGCAATTCTGTTTCTATCTCTTGTTGTAAGTTGCATTATAACCTCAAAACCATTCTTCTTAAGAATATATGAAGCAAATGGAGAACTCATCCTCATCGTTGAACCCTGAAAATCTGTCACATTGAATGCATCAATAAAATCCTTCAAATCCAATATCTTCTCAATTACACTATCCATTTTGTAACCTTTCGGCGGCCCAATCTCACAGGTAAGGAGAAATCCCTTTTTCTTAAAAATTTCAGTAATCTTCATTTTATCTCAACCTCCATAACAAAACTTACTTTTCTATTTCCTTCCCAATCCTCAACAACTCCTCTTATAAAATATTTCCCTTTTTCAACATTTTTAACAGTTACAATATATGGCGGATTATAATAATAAAATCCAAAAACATCAAAACCCTTATCCACTCTTCTTTCAACATAAAATCTTGTAATCTCCTCTCCTTTCACATCAAAATAAACTCTCAACTTGAATTTTCCTTTCAATTCTCTATCAACTTCATATTCAACTTTCTCTATAACAATATCAAGCGTTCTATTTTCACTTTTGATAAGTTTTATCCCAATTGCTGGTTCAAAAAAACTTATATCCTTTTTTGTTGAAAAATCAGGCATGCCATCCTTAATTTTACACAAAAATGAATCCCTCCTATCATCTCCCCACCCAGCAGCAAGAATCGGGGATCTCTCAACACTGTCAAACTCCTGATAATCACTCCAAACAGCAACATAAAATGTGCTTTTTCCAACAACAAAATCTTTTGAGATTTCAACCCAGAACCATCTTGCCTCTCCAACCCCATCTATTGCTTCAACATAAGAACCTTCAAGAGGAAGAAGAGAGTTTCTTTCAAGTAAATACTTATTATTCCACTTTTCAGGATCATCTGTTATTGAGATATAAATATCCTTATTTTTCCCTACAACTCTACTTTCTATCTCCTTTAATTCCTTCTTTAATCTCTCAATCTCCTCTTTTAAACTTTCATCCTTTTTCTTTTTATACAATCTTTCCTTCTTCCTTAATTCAAACTTTTTATCAGAATATTTGAAACTGTTTAAAATCTCTTCATCCCTTTTTGCCCTGCCGATCTTTGCTCCAATAAAAATTCTGTCAAAATCAATTTCTTTATCTATCACAATCTTTTGAATCCAGCAGTGGTCAGGCCCTATATACCAGTTTCCAGTCCAGCCACTTGTTGCAAAGAGAAAATACTCATTTGGATTTGGAAGTTTTCCAAAAAAATAAACTTTTGAAAAAATGTTAAGTTGAAATATAAATAAGATTGCCGTCAGTATAAATACTGAGATTATCCTCATAATCCATCACCTCTGGACTCCCTGCTTCCTTCAAAAAATCACTCATAATCTCAATACCTTTTTCTTTGAATACTATTCTTGAAACAAGAATACTTGAAAAAAACTTATTCAAAATCTCTCTCTGATTCAAAAAAGAGTTTGAATCAAGAAACATAAAACTTATATCTCCAAATGTAAGTTTAAAAGCATTTTTTAAAAAAATTTTAACTGAAACATCATCAAAATGGAACTCCCTTCCAGATTCTACATCCTTCAGAATTTTTAAAATCTTAAAATGTTTTTCAATCTCAATATTTGCATCTTGAAGATAAAAAAGAAAATCAAGTTTTGATTTAAAAATTTTTGAAAGAAATGAAGTTGATAATAAACTCTTTAACCTTTTTAAATCAATCGAATTTCCAAGAAATAACCCTTTTAAACTTTTAAAAAAAAGAAGTATTGAATCATTTAAAAAATGAAGTTCAAGAATTGGTTCATATAGAGAATATTTTGAATTCGTAATTCTCCTTTCCCAGACATACTTAGAAGTTGTGTAGAGATTGTAATTTGAAACTATTTTTTCAAACTCCTCCTTTCCAATTATCTCCTTAACCTCTCCAGGATTAACAAACTCTTCTTTTAATCTTCTTACTTCAACTATCTTTTTTGCGTTCTCTTTAGAGATTCCAATTGACTCAAGATCAAACTCATTACATATATTCAGGTTTAATCCTTTTTTAACCATTAAATTTTTACATTTGCTCTTCTATTAAATTCCTCAATCAATGCATCTATTTCATCAACCTGTCGCTGGATTCTTTCCCAGTAATCAGGCCAATCATACCACTGTCTTTCAAGTTCATTGACATCCTTACCCATTTGCTCAATCCATGTATAATACTTCAGATTATGAATTCTCTTTTTCTGATAATAATTCAATTCAAGAACAAAATCCTGCTTTACTCCGAGAAGGTGCTTATTATAATCCTTAATTGCCTCTTCCTTTGTATATCTACCATACTTTTCTCTCAATTCCTTAATCCTTGACTGATAAAGTTCCATAGAGTCCGTAAGAATTGTAACAATCACATCCCTTTCTGTAAGTTCATAATACTTTGCAAGCTTTATTGAGGCAATTAAATTCCCCACTCCTGATATTCCAAGTAAATCAAGATTATTTACAATCTTTGAATCAACTCCCTGCTTTATAAGATAATCTCTTCCTGCTGGCTCATTAAAGAGTCTTAAAACTCTCATACAGTCCTCGTCATCAACAGCAATAACAAAATCAGTATTTCTTACATTATGAATCCAAGGAACATGCTTATCACCTATACCTTCTATTCTGTGCCCTCCAAAACCATTTATATAAAGTGTCGGACATTGAAGTGCCTCTCCTGCTGCAATCTTACTTGAAGGATATTTTTGTTTCAAATAATCACCACATCCTATTGTTCCTGCTGAACCGGTAGAGGAAACAACTCCAAAGTATCTTTGATTTTTCTTTAGCTCCTTCTGAAGGACCTCTTCAATTGCTCTTCCTGTAACATAATAATGCCAGAGATAATTTCCAAATTCATCAAACTGATTAAATATCATGATATTGTCTCTTGTTGCTTTTAGTTCCTTACACTTCTGAAATATCTCCCAGACATTACTTTCACAACCAGGTGTTCTTATGACCTCACCTGCAACCTTTGAAAGCCATTCAAACCTTTCCTGACTCATCTCCTCAGGAAGTATTGCAATTGATTCACAAGCAAGAAGAGTCGCATCATAAGCACCACCACGGCAATAATTTCCTGTTGAAGGCCAGACAGCTTTATGAAATGTGGGATCAAACTGACCTGTAACAAGACGGGGAACAAGACATCCAAATGTTGCTCCAACCTTATGTGCTCCTGTTGGAAACCATTTTCCAACAAGTGCTATTATCCTTGATCTAACTCCTGTAAGATTTGATGGAAACTCCATATAATTTACTCCATCAAATCCACCACCTTTTGATTTTGGCTCATTCTTCCAGGTAATTCTAAAAAGGTTTAATGGATGGATATCCCATAATCCAATCCTCTTCAATTTCTCTTTAATCCTTTTTGGAACAAGTTTCTTAGGATTCACGTGTTGCTTAAAAGTTGGAATAATAATTCCTCTTTCTCTTGCCCTCTGAATTGTTCTTTTAAGCTGTTTTTCATTAATTGTTAAATCAATCATTTCTTCCTCCTCTCTTAAATTCTCTTCCACAACTTAAATGCTTTCTTTCTTGCTATCTCTGCTATTTTTTCCTCATCAACAGTTAAAATTCTTCCTTTATTAAAAATCACTTTTCCATTACAGACCACTGTAAGAACATTTGCATCAACAAGACCAAAAAGAATATGCCCGAAAATATTACCTGAATTAAGTGGAGTTGGAGGTAAATAATCAAAAATAACAACATCAGCAACTGCTCCTTCTTTTAAAACACCTATTTTAACACCAAAGATTCTCTCAGCAATCACTGGATTATTGAACATCAACATCTTTACTGCTTCAAAAAATCCAACTCTTGGATCCTTATTTTCATGATGAGAAATAAGATATGCCACTCTCATCTCTCTAAACATGTTTGAACTCATTCCGTCTGTTCCAAGCCCAACAAGTATTCCTTTTTTAATCATCTTAAGAACATTTGCCCAGCCAACAGCATTGTTCATATTACTTTCAGGATTATGGACAACAATTGTGTCTGTCTTCTTAAGTAGATTTATTTCTTTATCATCAAGGTGTATACAATGAACTGCAATTGTTTTTTTACCAAGAGCACCTGCCTTATAAAGTCGCTCAATAACTCTTCTTCCATATTTTCTCTCTGTAATTCTCTGGTCAGATTTATCCTCTGCACAGTGAATATGAATTCCTGTTTTAAACTTTTTTGAAATCTCAACTGCACCTCTTAATGTTTCATCATTTACAGTAAATGATGCATGGAGTCCGACCATTCCTTTTAATAAAAGTTGAGAGTTGAGAGCCTGCCTTACCGACAGGCAGGTTGAAAGTTGAGAGAGGAATCTTTCATTTTCTTTTAATCCTTCCTCCCCTTTTCCATATCTATCAGAAGCACCAAGACATAAACATCCCCTTATACCGACATCCTTAAAACTTTGAGCAATCTCATCAAGAGATCCTATCTGATAACCCTGGGACTCATGATGGTCAATTATTGTTGTTATTCCATGCTTAACAGCATCAATAAGAACTGGCACAGAACTATAATAAAGGTCTCCAGGTTTTAAAGTTTTATCCAATCTCCACCAGAGTTTTTCTAAAATTTCTGGAAAATTCCTTGCAGGTTTCCCTTTCAAACTCATTCCTCTTGCGAAAGTTGAATAGAGATGATGGTGAGCACAGATAAGACCAGGCATAACAATCCTTCCAGAAGCATCAATAACCCTTATTCCCTTTTTCTTCTTAATCCCTTTTTTAATCTTCTTAATCCTTCCATTTTCAATCAGAATATCTGCCTTAACAACTTTTTCAGGTGTAATAAGCGTTCCATTTTTAATAAGCATACGACCTCCTTATAGTAAACAGTGACTTAGTAACGAGAAAAACACTTTCCTTTACTGATACACTTCTACAAATAAACATTTAAAATCTAACTTTAAAACTCAATCTATGTGTTAATCCTAAATCTTTGTATGGAATAAGAGAATAATCAAGGATGTAATTGGAGAAGTTTAAGCCAAAACCACCGCTTATGCCAGTGAAGTCGGAAATTTTGTTTTCTTCCCTGCTTGTCCGGCAGGCAGGCCTGCCTGTCCGGCAGGCAGGTTGAAATAAGGAATTTTGATAAGTTAGAAGCTGATAAGCAAGTTTGTAAAAATATCCTGCTCTTAAACTGATAAATCTTACAGGTCTATATTCCACCCCCATTGAAATACTGGTTTTATCATCATAAATTTCATGATTTATATCTAAAGAAATAACAAAATTTCCTAAGAAATTGTATCCTCCTCCCAAGCTAATAGTTAGAGGTAAATTATATGGCTCATCAATAAATTTCATCTCCGGTCCAATATTTTTTATCACCAATCCTAAATCTCCATTTACAC
>QMOP01000047.1 GCA_003650255.1 Caldisericota bacterium | reverse complement strand
TCCTCTTTCTCAATTCATGCAGCAGACAAATCCACTTGATGAGATAACACATAAAAGACGTCTTTCAGCAACAGGGCCAGGAGGGCTTCAGAGAAAAAGGGCAGGCCCTGAGGTAAGAGATGTCCACCATTCCCATTATGGTAGAATTTGTCCAATTGAGACACCAGAGGGTGCGAATATAGGTCTTATTACATCTCTTGCAATATATGCAAGGATTAATGAGTATGGACTTATAGAAACACCTTACAGAAAAGTTGAAAATGGAAGAATTACAGATAAAATAGAGTATCTTACTGCTGATGAGGAGGAGAAGTATACAATTGCTCCCGCAAATGTTGAGATAGATAAAGATGGAAAAATTGTTGGATTTGTTGTTGCAAGAAGAGGAGATCAGTTTCCTCTTGTTGAAGGAAAGGATATTGATTATATTGATGCTTCAGCACAACAACTTGTTGGACTTTCAGCAGGTTTGATACCATTTTTAGAACATGATGATGCAAACCGTGCTTTGATGGGTTCAAATATGCAGCGTCAGGCAGTTCCTCTTCTTAAAACAGAACCTCCACTTGTCGCAACAGGACTTGAAGAGAAGGTTGCAAGGGATTCAGGATCAGTTGTTGTTTCAGATGTGGATGGAGTTGTTTTAAGTGCAACAAGTGATAATATCATAATAAAAACTGATGATGGTAAGTTTAAACATTACAAACTTATGAAGTTTGAAAGGTCAAATCAGGATATGGCTATAAATCAGAGACCCCTTGTAAAAAGAGGAGATAGGGTAAGAAAAGGGGATATTATTGCAGATGGTATGGCAACAAGTAATGGAGAGATTGCACTTGGAAAGAATCTTCTTGTCGCTTTTATGTCCTGGGAAGGTTACAATTATGAAGATGCAATTGTAATAAGTGAGAGATTATTAAAGGAGGACATCCTTACTTCTGTTCATATATTTGAAGAGGAAATAGAGGCAAGGGAAACAAAGTTTGGTGCAGAAGAGATAACAAGGGATATAGGAAGTCATGTTCCACCTGAATCTCTCAGACATCTTGATGAGAATGGAATTGTACATGTTGGTTCAAGAGTGAAAGTAAGGGATGTTCTTGTTGGAAAGGTTGTTCCACAGGCAGATGTGATGATGACACCAGAGGAAAGGCTTCTTCAGACATTGTTTGGGAAGAAAACAGGAATGGATAAGGATGAGTCACTAAAGGTTCCACCAGGAGAGGATGGTGTTGTTATAGATGTTAAAGTGTTTTCAAGAAAAGGAAAGGTTAAAAAGAAGGAACTTGAAAAAAGGAAAAATGAGATTCTTGAAAAATACAGGAGATTGAGAGAAAGATTAAGGAAGAATACAGCATTTGAAAAGAGCAGGATTGAGGAAAGATATAAAAATAAAGAAATAACAAAAAAGGAATACGATGAAGAGATAAAGAGGCTGGATGATTTATTAAAGGTGAACCTTGAAATTCTTGATAAGAATAGAAGAAGGGAACTTGAGAACCTTCAGAGAGGAGAGGAGTTACCAGCTGGGGTTGTGAAAAAGGTTAAGGTGAAGATTGCTTCAAGAAGGAAAATACAGGTTGGCGATAAACTTGCTGGAAGACATGGAAATAAGGGAGTAATAAGTGTTATTCTTCCTGAAGAGGATATGCCATACCTTCCAGATGGAACACCTGTTGACGTCGTAATTTCTCCTCTTTCAGTTCCATCAAGAATGAATGTTGGTCAAATTCTTGAACTCATGCTTGGCTGGGCTGCAAAAAAATTGAATATTCAGTGTATAACACCTGTTTTTATTGGTGCAACAGAGGAAGATGTGAAAAGGATGTTAAAAGAAGCAGGTCTTCCTAAGGATGGAAGGGTGACCCTTATTGATGGAAGGACAGGAGAGCCATTTAAAGAGAAAGTAACAGTTGGATATATGTACATAATGAAACTTGAACACATGGCAGAGGATAAGATACACGCAAGAGCAACAGGCCCTTATTCTCTTGTTACACAGCAACCACTTGGTGGAAGAGCGCAGTATGGAGGACAGAGGTTTGGAGAGATGGAAGTATGGGCAATTGAAGGGTATGGAGCAAGCAGGCTTCTTGAAGAATTTTTAACAATAAAATCTGATGATGTTGAGGGAAGAAAAAGGGTTTATGAGGCAATAATAAGAGGAGAACCAATTCCAGACCCTGGAGTTCCTCAGTCATTTCAGGTTTTAATAAAGGAGCTTCAAGCACTTGGTTTAAAGGTTGAATTGATAAAAGAGAAAAAGAAGAAGGAATGATGGAGGAAGGATTATGCCGAGGTTAAAAAGAAAAAAGGTTGAAGAGATAGATTTTTCAAGTTTTGATGCTATAAAACTTTCAATTGCCTCTCCTCAGGATATTCTTAAATGGTCATACGGTGAAGTAAAAAAAGCTGAAACAATAAATTATAGAACATTTAAACCTGAAAGGGATGGACTTTTCTGTGAAAAGATTTTTGGACCAACAAGAGACTGGACATGCAGTTGCGGAAAATATAAATACGAAAAGCATAAAGGAGTAATCTGCGATAGATGTGGGGTTGAGGTGACAGAGTCAAAAGTAAGAAGGGTAAGGATGGGACATATAGAACTTGTTGTTCCTGTTGTTCATCCATGGTTTTTCAGAAAACCTCCTTCAAGAATTGCTATACTTCTTGGACTTAAAATAACAGACCTTGAAAAACTTATTTATTATGCAGGGTATATAATAGTTGACCCGAAAAATACGCCGTTGAGAAAGGGACAGGTTATTAGTGTTGAGGAGTATAATGAGTATAGAAGAAGGTATGGTAATAGATTTGTTGCTGGGACAGGAGCAGAGGTAATAAAGAAACTTCTTAAAGAGCTTGATCTTGATGAGAAGGCAAAGGAGTTGAGGAAGAAACTTGAGGATAAGAACTTACCTCCCCAGTTTATATCAAGGATTGTTAAACACCTTGAGATTGTTGAGAGTTTCAGACATTCTGGAAACAAACCAGAATGGATGGTTCTTGAAAGGATTCCTGTTCTTCCTCCTGATTTAAGACCCCTTGTTCCTATTGAAGGTGGAAAGTTTGCTTCTTCTGATTTAAATGATTTTTATAGGAGAATAATTAATAGAAACAATCGCCTTAAAAATCTTCTTTCATTGAGAGCACCTGAGGTTGTGATAAATAATGAAAAAAGATTGCTTCAGGAAGCAGTTGATGGGTTGATTGAGAATGGAATAAGAGGGAAATATTTTACAGGAAGTGCTGGAAGACCCCTTAAATCACTTTCAGATTCATTAAAAGGAAAACAGGGTAGATTCAGACAGAATCTTCTTGGAAAAAGGGTTGACTATTCTGGAAGAGCCGTAATAGTTGTTGGCCCTCATTTAAAGCTTGATGAGTGCGGAATTCCGAAAGATATTGCACTTGAACTTTTCAAACCATTCATCTTGAGAGAACTTATGAAGGAGGAGGATATACAGACACATCAGATGGCAAGAAAGGAATGGATGAGAGCAACTCCAAGAGTTTATGACATACTTGAAAGATTGATTAAGGACCATCCAGTTCTTTTAAACAGAGCACCAACACTTCACAGATTAAGTATTCAGGCATTTAGACCTGTCCTTGTTGAAGGAAAGGCAATTCAGATTCATCCTCTTGTGTGTCCTCCATTTAATGCTGACTTTGATGGTGATCAGATGGCAGTTCATCTTCCTCTAACTCCTCAGGCAAGAATTGAAGCCCTGATCCTTATGCTTTCCTCAAACAATATCTTCTCTCCTGCAAATGGAAGACCAATATCAATGCCATCACAGGACATAGTGATGGGGCTTGCTTATCTTACAAAAGTTAAGAAAGGAGTTAAAGGAGAAGGAAGGCTCTTTTCTTCAATAGAGGAGGTTATTTATAATCATCAGATAAGGGAGATTGATATTCATGCAAGAATTAAGGTAAAGGGAATAAATTCATTAAAGGATGAGAATGACTGGACAACATGTGGTAGAGTTATTTTTAATCAAATTCTTCCAGAAGAGTTGAGATTCTGGAATAAGGAAGTATCAAAGGACAATTTGAGAGAGTTGATTGAGGAGGCATATAAGAAAATAGGGAAGGCAAGGACGGTTAAACTTCTTGATGATATTAAAGAACATGGTTTTAAATATGCCACAATTTCAGGATTAACAATAAATATTGATGATATGGTTATTCCTGAGAAAAAAATTGAGTTAATTGAGAAAGCAAAGAAAATGGTAAGAAGGGTTGAGGAACAGTACAAATCCGGAGTAATAACAGCAGTTGAAAGATATAATAAAATTATTCAGATATGGCAGGATGTATCTGAGCAGGTTTCAGAGGAACTTTTTGAGACACTTAAAAAGACAGAAACTGAACCTCACTTGCCTGATAAGCCAAGGTTTAATGCTCTCTTTTTGATGGCTGATTCGGGTGCAAGAGGTTCAAGGATTCAGGTGAGACAGCTTGCAGGAATGAGAGGACTTATGGCAAGACCACAGAAACGTCTTACAGGAGGAATGGGAGAGATAGTTGAGTCACCTGTCATATCAAGTTTCAGAGAGGGGCTTACAGTTTTAGAATATTTCATCTCAACACATGGAGGAAGAAAAGGACTTGCTGATACAGCACTCAAAACTGCTGATGCTGGTTATCTTTCAAGAAAACTTATAGATGTGAGCCACAATGTTGTGGTAACAACTCATGATTGTGGAACAGAAAATGGAATTGTTGTAACAGCACTTAAAGATGGAACAAATGTGATAGAATCTCTTACAGAAAGGATTTTTGGAAGGGTGGCACTTAAAAATATTACAATAACAAATCCTGAAACAGGAGAGGTTGAGATTATAGTTAAACAGGGAGAGGTTATAAATTATGAACAGGCAAAGAGGATTGAGGAGGCAGGAATTGAAGCAGTTCCTATAAGGAGTGTTCTTACCTGTCAGGAAAGATATGGAGTGTGTGCGAAATGTTATGGAATGGACCTTGCAACTGGAAAACTTGCTAAAGTAGGACTTCCAGTTGGAATTATTGCCGCTCAATCTATTGGTGAGCCAGGAACCCAGCTTACTTTAAGAACCTTCCATGTTGGAGGAATTGCTGGAACAATAGAGGAGGTTTCAGAGATAAAGATTGCAAAGGATGGAAAAATCTCTTTTGAGGATTTAAAGTATGTTAAAGATAGATATAATAGAAATGTTGTTATTTCAAGAAGAAGCAAGGTAATATTTAAGCCAAAGGATGGTCCAAGTGAAGTTTTTGATCTCCCTTATGGATCAGAAATTTTTGTAACAAGAGAGGGGGAGGTAAGAAAAGGAACAGTTATTGCAAGATGGGATTCAAGAGTGTTTCCACTTATTGCTGAAGAGGAAGGAAGAATTCACTGGGAGGATGTTGTTGAAGGAATTACAATGAGAAAGGAGATAAATAGAGAAACAGGAATAGAGGAAAAAGTTATAATTCCGTATCAGAAGCAGAAATATAAACCACAGATTGTTTTAAGAAAGGATGGGAAATCAATTACATATCCACTTCCACCTGATACTCATTTGGTTGTTGATGATGGCGAGGAAGTTATAGCTGGAGATATTCTTGCAAAAATTCCTCAGGAGATAACAAGGATTAAGGATATTACAGGAGGACTTCCAAGAGTTACTGAACTTTTTGAGGCAAGACGTCCTCATAAGAAGGCGGTAATTACACGTATATCAGGAAAAGTACACATAAAACAAACTGAAAAAGGAGAGGTAATAGTTGAGGTTGTTCCGGAGTTTGGAGAACCACAGGAGTATCTAATTCCTCATGGAAAACATTTAATGGTCTATGAAGGAGATTATGTTGAGGCTGGAGAGGCACTCACAGATGGACCTGTTGATCCTCATGATATTCTGGAAGTAAAAGGAGAGAAGGGAGTTCAACAGCATCTTTTAAGTGAAATACAGGGCGTTTATCGTCTTCAGGGTGTTTCAATAAATGACAAACATATTGAGATTATAATAAGACAAATGCTTTCAATTGTTAGAGTAAGGGATGCTGGTGATTCAGATGAGGTTGTTCCAAAACAGCTTGTTTCAAGATGGAAAATAGAGGAGATTAATGAGAAACTTGTTAAGAGTAAGAAAAGGCCAGTTGAATGGGAGCCGGTTTTGCTTGGAATTACAAAAGCAGCTCTTGCAAGTGAATCATTTATTTCAGCAGCAAGTTTCCAGGAGACAACAAGAGTTCTTACAGAGGCAAGTGTTTCAGGTGCAATTGATTATTTGAGAGGATTAAAGGAGAATGTTATAATTGGAAGACCTATACCAGCAGGAACAGGAATTTATAAGGAGTAGTTATGCCGACGATTTCTCAACTTGTAAGAATTGGTAGAAAGCCCAAGAAAAAGAAGAGTAAATCTCCTGCTCTTCAGAACTGCCCTCAGAGAAGGGGAGTATGTTTGAGAGTTTATACAACAACTCCAAAAAAGCCAAACTCTGCTTTAAGAAAAGTTGCAAGGGTGAAACTTACAAATGGAATTGAGGTTACTGCTTACATTCCTGGAATAGGGCACAATCTTCAGGAACACTCAATTGTGCTTGTGAGAGGTGGAAGGGTAAAGGATCTGCCAGGAGTAAGATACCATATTGTAAGGGGAGCACTTGATGCAAGTGGTGTTGAAGGAAGAATGAAGTCAAGGTCAAAATATGGGACAAAAAGACCTAAGAAGGTAGCGGAGGGATAATGCCGAGGAAAGGACCTGTTAAAAGAAGGGAGATTCCACCAGATGTAAGATATAATAGTGTTGTTGCTCATAAGTTTATAAACAAACTTATGTGGGATGGAAAGAAAACAGTAGCAGAAAAAATATTTTATACTGCTTTGGAAAATGCAGCTAAAAAGTTGAATAAAAAACCGCTTGAAGTTCTTGAAAGAGCAATTGAAAATGTGAAACCTAAGTTAGAAGTAAGACCAAGAAGGGTTGGTGGAGCAACATATCAGGTTCCAATGGAAGTAAGGCCTGAAAGAGCACTTCATCTTGCAATTAAATGGATAATTGATGTAGCCAGATCAAAAAAAGGAAGACCGATGCATGAGAAACTTTGTGATGAACTTATTTTAGCATTTAAAGGTGAAGGAGGAGCAGTAAAGAAAAGAGAGGATATGCATAAGATGGCAGAGGCAAACAGAGCATTTGCACATTACAGGTGGTAGATATGGATTTAAGTAGAATCAGAAATATAGGTATAGTTGCACACATTGATGCAGGAAAGACAACTTTGACAGAGAGGATTCTTTACTATACAGGTAAAATATGGAAAATGGGAGAGGTTCATGAGGGGACAGCAACAATGGACTGGATGGAACAGGAGAGAAAAAGGGGAATAACAATAACCTCTGCTGCAACAACTTGTTTCTGGAATGATCATCAGATAAATATAATTGATACTCCAGGACATGTTGATTTTACAGTTGAGGTTGAAAGAAGTTTAAGAATCCTTGATGGATGTGTTGTTGTTTTCAGTGGAGTTGAGGGAGTTGAACCACAGTCAGAGACAGTTTGGAGACAGGCTGATAGGTATTCTGTGCCAAGGATTTGTTTTATAAATAAACTTGATAGACGCGGAGCAGATTTTCACAGGGTTGTGGATGAAATAGAGAAAAGATTACAGACAACTCCAATTGTTGTGGCAATCCCATTTGGACAGGAAGAGAATTTAAAAGGAGTAATAGATATTGTTAGTAGAAAACTTCGTCTTTATACTGAGGATGAACTCGGAGCAACCTGGAGAGAAGAGGAGATTCCAGAGGAATACTTTGAAGAGGTTGAATACTGGGAGCATAAAAACTTTGAAATACTTTCTGAATTTGATGATAAAATTCTTGAGAAATATGTTGAGGGAGAAAAAATCGAAAAGGATGAGTTAATAGGTGTAATAAGGAAGGCAACTCTTACTGGAAAATATGTTCCAATCTTCTGTGGTTCAGCACTCAAGAATAAAGGAATACAGTTATTAATGGATGGAATAGTTTATTATCTTCCGAGTCCGATTGATATGGATGTGGTTAAGGGAGTAAATCCTGAAACTGGAAAAGAGGAAGAAAGGAAACCTGATTTAAATGATCCATTTTCTGCTCTTGCATTTAAAGTTGTAAGTGACCCATATGTAGGTAAACTTGTGTATATAAGG
Source organism: Caldisericota bacterium (assembly GCA_003650255.1). GTDB lineage: Bacteria > CG03 > CG03 > B21-G15 > B21-G15 > B21-G15. The sequence goes on along the minus strand of QMOP01000047.1, from coordinate 480 downwards.
ATTTATTCTGGGAGAATAGAGAAAGGAGATAGGGTTTTGAATGCTACAAGAGATAGGAAGGAAAGAATTAATAGAATTCTTGAAATGCATGCAAATAAAAGATTTGACAAAAGGGAAGCAGGAGCAGGAGAGATAGTTGCTGTTGTAGGATTCTCGCAGACATTTACAGGAGATACAATAACTGATATGGAGCGTCCGATAATACTTGAGAAAATGCACTTTCCAGAACCTGTTATAATGCAGGCAATAGAACCGAAGACAAAGGATGACCAGGATAAGCTTTCTCTGGCTCTCTCAAAACTTTCAGAGGAGGATCCTACTTTTAAGATAAAGTATAATGAGGAGACAGGGCAGACAGTTATTTCAGGAATGGGAGAACTTCATCTTGAAATAATAATTGAAAGGTTGATGAAGGAGTTTAATGTAAGTGCAAATATTGGGAAGGTTCAGGTTTCTTATAGGGAGACAATAACAAAGGAG
>QMOP01000046.1 GCA_003650255.1 Caldisericota bacterium | reverse complement strand
GAGTTATTGTTCTTATTCCTGTATTTATAGGAATAACATTTTTAACATTTCTTATAATAAACCTTGCTCCTGGCGGACCAGAGGCAAGAGTTGGTTTTTCAAGTAAAATTTCTCCAGAGGTTAAAGAGAAATTTAAAAAATATTATGGGCTGGATAGACCGATAGTTGTGAGGTATTTTGAGTGGTTTAAGAGGTTTTTAAAATTTAATTTTGGAAACTCATTTCAGGATGGAAGACCTGTTATGAAGAAAATTCTTGAAAGATTGCCAGCAACAGTTCTATTAAATGCTCTTTCAATGCTACTCATACTTGTTTTAGGAATAACACTTGGAGTTTATTCAGCACTAAATGAAGGAAAATTCATTGACCATTTTATAACAGTTTTTGTTTTTGTTGGATTTTCAATTCCAGTTTTCTGGCTTGGAATAATTCTTATTAAGTATCTTGGAGTTGAGTTAAATATTTTTCCTGTTGGCGGAATGAAGAGTTTTTACTGGGAGAATTTAAGTTTCTTTGGAAAGATTTTTGATATTTTATGGCATTTAATTTTGCCTGTTTTAGTTTTAAGTTTTGTTGGACTTGCAGGAATAACAAGATATATGAGGAACCAGTTTTTAGAAGTTCTTGATGAGGATTATATAAGAACAGCAAGAGCAAAAGGTTTGCCTGAAAGGATTGTTATATGGAGACATGCTTTCAGGAATGCTTCCCTTCCTTTAATAACAATACTTGGACTTTCACTTCCCTCAATAATTTCAGGTGGAGTTATAACAGAGGTCATATTCTCATGGCCTGGAATGGGGCGACTCATGTGGCAGGCAGTAATGGCAAGGGATTATCCTTTAATTATGGCAGATGCAGTGATTGCAATATTTTTAACTCTACTTGGAAACTTAATTGCTGATATTCTCTATGCCTATGTTGACCCGAGAATCAGGTATGGATAGAAAGTGCGATTGATTTTTAATAATGAATTTGTTAACTTATATATACAAGTTAACAATTGTTAATTTAATGAACATGATTAACAAAATGGAGGAAATATGAAAAAAGAAAAATTTTTAAGTATTAGTGAATTGGCGAAACTTTTAGGAGTTTCTCGGATTGCTGTCTATAAGAAAGTGAAGAAGGGAGAAATTAAAGCAATAAGGGTTGGAAGAAGTTTTGCTATACCAAGAAGTTATGTTGATGATATCTTAGGAAACCGTTTAAGTAAGAAAAAGAAGAGAATTATTGAGATGGCAGTGAAAAAGGTTGTAAAGGAGTATGGAGAAGTTTTAAAGATGCTTGGTAGGGAGTAAATGGAAAAAATAACTGTAAAGGAAGTGGAGTTTATTGCCTTTAGATTGGCAAGAGAATTTTTGACTTTTAATGAGCCAATTCCAGATTTTTCCACTCGTTTTCCTAATGTTCTGGAGAGTTGTCTTGCTATTCCTTTTCAGAGTTTTATGAAAAGAACACCTTATCCAGACCTTATTTCCAAAGCAAGTATCCTTTTTTATTTAATGATAAAGAACCATCCTTTTCAGAATGGTAATAAGAGAATTGCTATGACAACATTATTTGTTTTTCTCTATAAGAACAAAAAGTGGTTAAGAGTTGATACGCAGGAACTTTATAATTTTACTATGTGGGTAGCTCAGAGTCCTCCAAAATTTAAAGAGGAAGTAGTAAATGCAATTAAAAAATTTATAAGAAGTTATATTATAAATTTAAAATGATTAAAACAGGAGCTGGAATTATTGTTTTTCTGGTTTTGGTTGCAATTTTAGCTCCTTATATAGCTCCTTATAAGCCCTACGAACAGAACTTAAGAGAACGACTTCAACCACCATCAAAGAGACATATTTTAGGAACAGATGAACTTGGAAGGGATGTTTTTTCCCGTCTTGTATATGGGACAAGGGTTTCTCTTTCTGTTGGTATTGTTGCAGTTGGAATTTCTGTTTTAATAGGTGTTACAGTTGGACTTGTAAGTGGTTATTTTGGAGGAGCAGTTGATGCTATCCTTATGAGATTTGTTGATGTTATGTTAAGTATTCCTGTTTTCTTTCTCCTTCTTATGGTTATTGCATATATAGGACCTTCAATTTACAATGTTATGATAGTTATAGGAGTAACATCATGGCCATCTCTTGCGAGAATTGTAAGGGCAGAAACTTTGAGTGTTAGTAAGAGGAATTTTGTTTTCAGTGCAAAAGCATTTGGATTTTCAAAGTTGAGGATCCTTTTTATACATATTCTTCCAAATGTTATCGCTCCTGTTATTGTAAGTGCTACTCTTGGAGTTGGTGGAGCAATTCTTGTTGAAAGTGCCCTTTCATTTCTTGGCCTTGGGGTTCAGCCTCCAACACCCTCCTGGGGAAATATGCTTACAAGTGGAAAGGACTATCTTGGTATTGCATGGTGGTTATCCGTTTTTCCCGGAGTTGCGATACTGATAACTGTTCTTGCCTGGAATCTTCTTGGAGAAGGTTTGAGAAGATGCTTGAAATAAGAAATTTAAAGGTAGCATATAAAAGGGATGGAAAAAGATATTTAATTTTGAGAGGAGTTGATTTAAGTGTTGGAGAGAATGAAACTGTTGGAATTCTTGGAGAAAGTGGATGTGGAAAATCAACACTTGCTTTAAGTATTTTAAGATTACTTAAAAGGAATGTTGAATTTGTTTCAGGTTCAATTCTTTATAAAGGTGAAGATATTTTAAGGTTGAGTGAGGAAGAATTGAGAAAAATTAGAGGAGGTGAGATAGGTATTATTTTCCAGCATCCATTTTCTTCTTTAAATCCATGTATGAAGATAGGGAAACAAATTGAGGAAGTAGTAAGATTGCATTCATCAGTTTATACTGTTTCTGAACTTTTAAAAACAGTTGGACTTAAGGATGTTGAAAAGATAAAAAACTCATATCCTCATGAACTTAGTGGAGGAATGATTCAGAGATGTATGCTTGCAATTGCACTTGCAGGAGATCCTGAGATTCTGATTGCTGATGAACCAACAACTGCACTTGATAAAATGCTTGAAAAGGAGATTATTGACCTTTTGAAAGAACTTGTTATGAAAAAGAATCTAAGTTTGATATTTATTTCACACAATTTAGGACTTATAAAATATCTTACAAAAAAAGTATATGTGATGTATGCAGGAGTTGTTGTTGAGGAAGGGAAAACAGATGAGGTTTTAAGTAGCCCACTTCATCCATATACAGAGGTTCTTATTGAATCTTATCCTAAGAAAGGAAGGATTAAATATTTTGAAGGAGATGTTGTTGATATTGAGAATCTGCCAGGTGGATGTAAGTTCCATCCAAGATGTCCTTATGTTTTTGAGGATTGTAAATGGAAAGAACCAAAACTTTTTTTGAAAAATAATAGATTTGTAAGATGCTTGAGGCAAGAGAAATAAAAAAAGTTTATACAGTTGAAAGGGGAATTTTTTCAGGTTCCTCATTTAAAGTATATGCTCTGGAAGGTGTAAGTATTAAGGTTGAAAAGGAAAGAATCACAGGGCTTGTTGGTCCAAGTGGATGTGGGAAGTCAACACTTGCAAGAATTTTAACAGGAGTTGAGAAGCCAACAGAAGGAATGGTTTTACTTGATGAAAAAAATATACTTAATTATTCTCCTATTGAAAGGGCATCAAAGGTTTCAATAGTTTTTCAGGATCCATATTCTTCTTTAAATCCAAAATTAAGTATTGAATATCAGATTAAGGAGGTTCTTACGTTAAGAAAAAAGATTAAAAAGAATTTTAGATTTAAGATTGAGAAGCCAGAGGAACTTCTTGATTTTGTTAAGGTTTCAAGTAGAGTTCTATCATCAAAACCATATCAACTTTCAGGAGGTGAACTTCAAAGAGTTATAATAGCAAGAGCAATAGCACTTGAACCAGATTATTTACTTCTTGATGAACCAACATCCTCTCTTGATGTTTCAATTCAATCACAGATTATTTATCTTTTACAGGAACTAAAAAATTTAACAGGAATGGGAATGCTTTTTATCTCCCATGATATCAATCTTGTTGATTGTATCAGTGATAAAGTGGTTCTTATGAAGGATGGGAGGATTGTTGAGGATGAGGATTATTTTAAGAAACTATTAAATTCAACAATTTCTTTAACTTGAAAATGTTTTTTAAATTTATTAAAATTTTTTCTTTGAAAAAGAATTCAAGGAGGAGAAAATGAAACTAACACCTGATAAAATCAGGAACATTTGTTTTACTGGTGCCCGTGGTTCAGGAAAGACACAACTTGCAGAGGCAATTCTTTTTGCCTGTGGTATTACATCAAGATTAAACCTTGTGGATAAAGGTAATTCCATTTTTGATTCAACTCAGGAAGAGATAGATAAGAAAATGACTCTTACTCTTTCCTGTGGACATATTATCTGGAAAGATACGAAGATTAATATAATTGATACTCCAGGTGAGGTTGACTTTTTAGGTGATATTATTTCAGGTATTTATTTTTCAGATGCAGTTTGTATTATTATCTCAAATGATGAAGGGATATCAGTTGGAACATATAAGGCATGGGAGTATGCTCAGAAGTTTAACAAACCAGTTTTTATTTTCATAAATAAAATTGACAAGAAAAAAGAGATAGACGAACTTGTTTCAAAAATTAAGGAAGAGATTTCAATAAATGTTGCTCCCTGTTTTATTCCTTCCGATGGAGGAGTAAAGGATATTTTAAAAGAGGATGACCCTCAGAAAGAAAGTTTAATTGAGGTGATAGCATCAAGTGATGATGAACTTACTGAGAAATATCTTGAGAGTGGAACATTGAGTGAAGATGAGATTCAGACAGGTTTTAAAAAAGGAATAATTTCAGGTAAGATTATTCCAATTCTGTGCGGTTCTGCTATTGATGGAAAAGGAGTAAAGGAGTTTCTTGATTTTGTTGTTGAAAAAATTCCATCTCCAAAGGATATAAATAGTGAAGTTGATGAGAATGGTAGTTTTTTAGCACAGAGTTTTAAGATTATGTTTGAACCACACATGGGAGAGATACTTTATTTTAAAGTTTTAAGAGGAAAACTTAACCATGGAGAGGATGTTTATAATGTTACAAGTGGTGTTTCAGAAAGAATGGGCCAAATTTATTTTCCTGTTGGAAAAAAGCAGAGAGTTGAGGCAAAGGAGGTTATTGCAGGAGATATTGCGTGTGCTTTAAAACTAAAAGGTTCTTCAAGTTTTGATACTTTTTCAAAAAATAAAGAAGAGAAACCCCTTCCAAAACCTGAGTTCCCGGCTCCAACAGCATGGATGGCTGTTTATGCAAAGGAGAAAGGAGAGGAGGAAAAGGTTGCAAACTCTATTTCAACACTCTTAAGGGAAGATCCAACTTTAAGGTTTGGTTATAATCCTGAAATAAAAGAGATGATTCTTGAGGGTTTAGGAAATACCCAACTTGAGATAATGGTTAGAAGGGCAAAGGAGAGGTTTCAAGCACGTCTTGAATTGAGAAAACCAAGGATTCCATATAAGGAAACAATAAGATCAACTGTTGAGAAGGTTGAAGGAAAGTATAAGAGACAAACAGGAGGAAGAGGACAGTATGGACATGTCTGGATAAAACTTGAACCTCTTCCAAGAGGTCAGGGTTTTGAGTTTGTGAATAAGATTGTTGGTGGAAGGATTCCATCAAACTATATTCCAGCAGTTGAGAAAGGGTTGAGAAGTGCAATGGATGAGGGAGTTATTGCAGGGTATCCTGTTGTTGATTTGAGAATTACACTTTTTGATGGTAGTTATCACGAAGTTGATTCTTCAAACATTGCTTTTGAAATAGCAGCAAGAATGGCTTTAAAAAAAGGTGTTGAGATGGGTTCTCCATGGGTTCTTGAACCAATAATGGAGGTTGAGGTTATAGTTCCTGAAGAATTTACAGGTTCAATAGTAGGAGATTTAAATGGAAGAAGGGGAAGGGTTCTTGGAATGGAGAGAGTTGGAAAAAAACAGATTATAAAAGCACATGTTCCTCAGAAGGAACTTTTCACATACTCACAGGACCTTCGTTCAATGACAAGAGGTCTTGGAGAGTTTAAAATGAAGTTCTCTCATTATGAGGAGGCACCAGGAAATATTACTCAGGAGTTAATTGATGAGTTTAAGAGAAAAAAGGAAGAAAACAAATAATTTTGGTATCTCAACTGCATGGAATGCTAAAAAACATAAAAGTGGAATAGATATTATTAATGAATTAAAAGCACTTGGTTTTAATAAGGTAGAACTTAATGTTTTCCTTACGGAGGAGAATTTAATTGAAATTTATGAAAATCTTGATGATTTAAATGTTGAAATTGTTTCTCTACATAATTTCTGTCCTATGCCTGAGAAGATTCCAGAAGGAAGAACTGTTCACAGAGCATATGAGATATCAAGTCCTGATGAGGATGAAAGAAGAGAGGCCATTCGTCTGACCAAAAAAACAATTGACTGGGCAAAAAGATTTGGCGCAAAATACATTGTTCTACATGCAGGAACAATTCCAACATCTTATTCTCCGAGAGCTATGTATGAGAGATATATTGAGGGGAAACTTGATGAATTCTTCTTTTTAAGGGAAAGAATTATGGAGGAGAGAAAAGAAAAAGGAAAGAAATATCTTGAAAATACAATTAAATCAATGGAAGAGATTTCAGAATATGTGGCAAAAAATGGAATATTTATAGGACTTGAAAACAGATTCTATCCGAATGAGATCCCAAATTATGAGGAGATTGGAGACTTTTTGAATAAATTTAAAGGTGTTGTAAAATACTGGCATGATATAGGGCATGCTGAGATATGGCAGACACTTGGGTATGGTGGCACACATGAGGAGTTTTTAAGATATAATCCTGAAGGGGTTCATATTCATGATGTTGTGGGTGCAATAGACCATCATGCTCCTGGAGAGGGATATGTTGATTTTAAAAGGATTTTTTCTTATCTTTCCAATGATGTAAATAAGGTTCTTGAAGTTCACCCAAAGGTGAGTGAAGATAAATTAAGAAGTGGATATAAGTATCTTGAAATGTTAGAGGAGGAGATATGAGTGGACATTCACATTGGGCAAGTATCAAACATAAGAAGACAAAGGAGGATGCAAAAAGAGGAAAACTTTTTTCAAAACTTATAAGAGAGATTACAATTGCAGCAAAACAAGGAGGAGGAAATCCTGAATCAAACCCAAGACTTCGTCTTGCAATTGAAAGAGCAAAGCAGGCAAATATGCCTCAGGAGAATATTAAAAAGGCAATAATGAGAGGGACAGGACAACTTCCAGGAGCAACTTTTGAAGAGGTTACATATGAGGGTTATGGTCCAGGTGGAGTTGCTGTTATGGTTATTGCAACAACTGACAACAAAAACAGGACAACAGCAGAGATAAGAAAGATTTTTGCAAAACATGGTGGAAGTTTGGGAGAGGTTGGCTGTGTGAACTGGATGTTCAAGATGAAAGGAGTTATAACTGTTCCAAAAGGGAATGTTTCTGAGGACGAACTTTTGGAGATTGCACTTTCAAGTGGAGCAGAGGATATGAAGGATGAGGGAACATATTTTGAAATTCTTACAACTCCTGAGGATTTTGAAAAGGTTAAGAAAGCAATTGAAGATAAGAAGATTCCAGTTGAAGAAGCAAAACTTTCAATGGTTCCAAACTCCACTGTTAAACTTGAAGGGCATAAAGCAGAGCAGATGTTAAAACTTATGAATGAACTTGAAGATCACGATGATGTAAATGAAGTGTATGCAAACTTTGACATACCTGATGAATTAATTGAGAAGATTGCCTGATGAAAACCCTTGGGATAGACCTTGGAACACTTAAATGTGGATGGGCTATTCTTGAATCGAATAAGGATAAATACAGAATTGTTGCGTCAGGTGTTATAAAGGGTTCAGCAAAGGATTCTCTTTCAGAAAGGTTGAGAAACCTTTTTGAGAGATTAAAGAGTGTAATTTTAAGATATAAAGTTGATGCAATCAGTGTTGAGGAAACATTTCTTGGAAACAATGTGAGAACCGCCTTTTCTCTTGGGCAGGCAAGGGGAGTAGTTTTACTTCTTTCAAGTATCTATAAAGTTCCTGTTTACTTTTATTCAGCCCTGCAGATAAAAAAGGCAGTTACCGGATATGGAAGAGCAAGTAAGGAGCAACTTTTAAAATTTTTAAAGTTTTATTTTCCAGAAGAGGATTTTAAAAGTTTTGATTTGACAGATGCAATAGCAAGTGCAATCTGTCATTTAAATTCTATAAGATGATTTCATTCATTGAAGGAAAACTTGAAAGTAAGAAGGTAAATAAGATTGTTGTGAATTCCTCAGGGATTGGTTATGAGATTTTTGTTCCACTTTCAACATATAATATGCTTCCTGAAAGGGAGAAAAATGTAAGAATTTATACACATGTTGTAAAAAGAGAGGATGAGGAGATTATTTATGGATTTATTTCAGAAAAGGAGAGGGATATTTTCAGAATTATAATTTCAATTCAAGGGATCGGTCCCAAAATTGCTCTTTCAATTCTTTCATTTTTTAATGCTAGTGAACTTTCAAAAGTGATTCTTAATAAAGATACAACCACACTTTCAAAATGTCCGGGAATAGGGAAGAAGACCGCTGAAAGAATTATTTTTGAATTGAAGGATAAACTTGATATCCATGAGTTTGTTGTTAGAAAGGAAGAATCAAAGATTTATTCTGATGCTCTGGATGGACTTATTGCTCTTGGTTATAAAGTTTTTGAAGCAAGAAAGGCATTGGAAGAAGCAAAGAAAAATCTTAAAGAAGTAAAAACTGCTGAAG
>QMOP01000045.1 GCA_003650255.1 Caldisericota bacterium | reverse complement strand
CTCTAAGATGCTTCCGGTCCAGCCAAGATTTATTCTTATTGAAAAAATATCATTTGTTGAAATCTCATGAAGAATTCTTGAATATTCAATAACAAAAGAATCTGCGTTTATTGAAAAACCGAAACTCGTCTCTTTAAAATTTTTTCCGATTCTAAATGAGATACTTTTCAAAATATTGAATTCACATCCAGCATACCAGTAAAAATACTTCATCCCATCAATTGACTGATCAAATGTTAAAATTATTTTTCCATTTTTAAATCTCAAAGCCTCTCCAAACCTTAAATTTGTCTTAAAAACCTCTTTTTCTTCACCAAGTTTTAATGAAGGAGGTATCAAATTCTGAATCCTTACTCCAATTGTAAGTGGATCATAAACTCTCACCTCATCAATATTTTTTCTTGAGAATACATCCCAGAAAAAACCAAAGTCAAGACCAAAAGAAAATGATGATTCATCAAGAATTGAATCTCTCAAAAGTTTAAATCTCCAACCAGCATATTTATCCTTTTTTAAATTATAACTTCTTCCAAAACCAAATTGAAACTTTTTTTCTCTAAAAGTTCCAATCACATTACCTATAAAATCTGTCTCTGTTCCTTCAGGTGATTGAATGAAATTCAAATCAAATGCCCACCCATTTGTAGGATTTACAAGTGATACACTTCCTGCATTTCCAAGGAATCCCTGAATCCAGAAAACTTCAATTTCTCTTTTTGAATTAATCCTAACTGATGCTGGATTGAAATAAAACCCACCTCCTCCTTCAGCAATTCCTGTATATGCCTGACCGAGAGAAAGTGCTCTTGCTGAAAAAGAGAAGGTTGAATAAATACCACCAGGTATTCCGGATGAATTCAATCTCAACAAAAAGAGACAAAATAAAAAAATTATCATATTATTTTTCTCCAAGGACCCTTTTAACCTCCTTTATTAAAACTTCCATTGGAAATGGTTTTTCAAGATAACCATCAATGTTTTTTGTCTCTTCAAAAACCTTCTTCATCTCTCCTTTTCCCGTTATGACAATAATCGGAATATTCTTTAACTCCTCATCCTCCTTCATTTTAACTGAAATTGAATAGCCATCAACTTTAGGCATCATAATGTCAAGCAAAAGCAAATCAGGTTTTTCCTCTTTCAATTTTCTCAATGTCTCCTCCCCATCATAAGCAACAATAACCTCATACCCTTCAAGTTCAAGTCCCATCTTCAAAACATCAACAATATCCTTTTCATCCTCAGCAATTAAAATTTTTTTCATAAAACCTCCTACTTTATCTTTCCAATAATTTTTTTAATCCTCTCTCCTCCTGCCTCCATTATAAGAATATATGTTCCATCTTCAACCTCTTCATTTTTAAAATTCTTTCCATCCCATATATAAGGAGGAGAGGTGCCTGCTGGAATTCTTTCTTTTTTTACAATATCTCCAACAAGAGAGTAAATTTTAATATTTAAATCATAATTCCCATTTATTTTATACCAGATGTAGATTTCATCCTTAAATGGATTTGGAAAAATGTTTATCCCCTCTATTATTGAACTTGATTTATAATATTTTGCTTTAGCAAAAATTGAGAAAAGGGATAAACCACTAACAAAAGATTTAATATAACCATTCTCCTTTTGAGAATCAATCGTTATCCAGTTATTAGAAGAAAATCTCTTAACTTCAACCTGTTTAACAGGATAATAAGTATTATCCCAGAAACCATTTCCATCTTCATCCTTTATTCTAAAATAAAGTTCAACATTTTTATTTAAATTTTCAATTTTCTCCCCTTCTCCGTTTAAAATCTCAATTTTGTAATAATATGGATACAGAAATCTTCCAGCATTTGTCTTCTCTATATTCTCCTTTATGATCCTCATTTCTTCATTCTCATCAAAATAAAGTTTTTCAAAAGATACTCTTGCATTTTCACTTAAACTGCCATTTGGCAAGAAAATCTTAAACTCTCCATCTTCAAAAATAATAAAATTATCCTCATCCTTTGACATAAGGGTGTAGAAAACAAAATTCCTTTTTCCACTTAAATTATTTCCTTCAAAATCAACTATTGAAGAAGAAAGAAAAACTTCATACTTCCTTGATGGAAGAAAGGAAAGGTATATGTAAAGTTTTCTTTCAGAAGCAGAAATATTAAAATCATCTCTAACTTTTCCATCCTCATAAATTTCAATATGTCCTTTATATAGATTAAAAGGGGGTTTGTTAAATAAAATATCTATCTCATTAATCACAGAATATAAAACTGATGATTCCTCTTCTGGAAAAATGCTCTCAACAGTGAAACTACCTATATTTATATTGAAATAAAAATCCATCTGGTTTGCCCATCTTGAAAGTCCTCTTGAATCGCTTGCTTTTACTCTCCAGTAATATGAAGAGTAATTTTCTAAATCAAAAACTATTCTGTATGAAGTTGATGAGATATTTTTTACCTCATAATATGTTGAAAAATCATTTAAACTTGATATGAAAAGGGTATATGAAACAGGGTCACCATCAGGGTCAACTGCTTCCTCCCATTTAAATTCAGGAGTTAATGTATAAACATACTCTCCTTTGGATGGAGATATAAGATTAAAACTCTCAGGAGCAAGATTTGGATTATTTAAAATTATATTATCCACATAATCCTCATCACTTAAACCCTCCTCATCAGTTATTTTTACTTTCAGAAAATATGTTCCATTCGGTAAAAGGTATGTATTCCAGATGTAAAAAGTTGTATTTTTATCTAAAGATGCAATTAGTTTATAATCTATATTATCTGTTGAACAAAAAATTTCAAAACTATGATTCTGCCAGGAGTTTGTATCAGAATAAACCCAGTTTATTGAAATCTCTCCTTCAATAACAGAATTATCAGCAGGATTTAAAATCTCTATTGAAGGAGAAAAATTTGGATTATCAAGAATAAAATACGAAGAATAAAAATCCTTACTTAAATTTCTTGAATCCTTTGCAACTATCTTAAATCTCACATTTCCATCCTTAAATGGATAAGTATTCAGAAAATAATATGTTGTATCAAGATTACCCTTAATAAAATTTTCAACACCACCGGCTTCAAAATACAAATCTACCTTTACATCATCTCCATCAGGATCGAATTTGTTCCATGAAACCTCAACAATTCCATTTAAAATACCTCCCTCTGGCTTTTTAAACTCTATTACAGGATATCTATCAGTCCAGGCAAATACCCTTTTTACACTTCCACCTGAACCTACTCCAAGATTACTATTCTTCTCCACTGCCTCATCTTCAAGAGCAATTGCTATGTAATAACTTGTGTTATTCTTTAAACCAGTCAAAATATAAAAACTGTATTCACCGCTTCTTACACTTGTCGAAATCTTTACCTCATTTAATCCAGAAACAAACCAGTTCAAAAAATCCTCTTTTTCCCTGTATTTTATATGAATAAACCCATCATTTATATCTCCACTATATCCATCATCTCCAGTATTAGTCCAGTAAAGTTTAATCTCTCCGGGCCTATCTCCTGTAATTGCTGTTAAATCAAAAACTTGAGCTGGTGGAGTTGTGTCAACATAAAAATTCCAAACCTCAGAATATGGACTTTCTGTTAAATCATCAAAACATTTTACCCTGAAAAAGTAATAACCCTCACTTAAAGTTGGTGTTGTCCATGAATATGAATATCCAAGTGATTTATCCTCCTCAATTCCTGTTACAACTACTGGATTTATAAAATTTATTTCAGTTGAAACCTCCAAAGTATAATAATGGATTTCTCCATCAGGGTCATTTGAATTGTACCATGTAAAATTTGGTGTTAATTCTGATGTTGTCTCTCCTTTTCCAAAGTATTTTGCATAAAGAATCGGTGCTTCGGGTCTATGATTGTATGAAATTGAAGAGAAGTAAAGAAGAAAGTCCTCACTTGTAAAGATATTATACTTCATTAAAATCTTCAACTTAAGAAACCTCCCTCCATCCTCCCCTTCGTAAATGCTTTCTCCATTTACTGTGTAAAAAGAGGTTGTGTTTCCATCAGGACCCCTGAAATCTGAAAATAGAATTCCATCACTTGAAGTTGAAATTTGAAATTTTACATCACATGAAGACGGAAAACTTCCATTAAAATAAATATTAAAATAATCAACAGGAAAAGATGAAATTCCCGTATCCTTTATAGATGAAATAAACACTCCTTGAGAAAAAACAATATGGATCCATGTATCATTGAGGTAATCACTTCCTCCATCTCCACCAAAAATAAAACTCTTCTCTTCTTTATTACTATATGTAAACCCAAAATAAAATCTTTTAGAAGGAAGAACTTTAAACTTTCCACTCATATTATGCCACTCAAAATCTTCAGGAGTGAAAAACCAAATCTCATTTACCGCTCCCTCTCCAAAAATATCCTTTTTATAACCACCAAAAAGAATAAAAACACCTGCTTTTTTATTAAATATCAAACCTGCCCCTGTTCTATTTGATGGTGAAATTGATGGAGAAATTTCAGTCCAATTATTATTTTCAAAAATCCAAGTATCATTCCTGTATCCAGAACTATCCTCTCCACCAAACATTAAAATCCTTCCCTCCCCATCACCTGCCATACCCATATAAGCCCTTACAGGAGGAGAAGTTGAAACATTTAAAAATCTCCATGAATTATTAATAAAATCAAACTCCCAGGTATCATTGAGATAAACTCCTCCTTCTGTTATTCCACCAAAAAGAACTGCTTTTGAAGGAGATGAAATAGCAATACCATATCCATGTCTTTTTGAGGGATGGGTTGAAGTAACTATCCTCTGCCACTCAAAATTGCCAACATCAAAAATCCATGTATCATCAAAATATGTCTCTCCAACACCACCGAAAATAAGAACTTTATTGGTTATCTCATCAAAAACAGCAGAAATACCTGCTCTTTTTATAGGTGCACTTGAAAGATTAAGAATTTGCCATGAATTATTTTCCAAATCAAAAATCCATGTCTGGTTTGAAGCATCAAGTGTTGTAGTATCAATCGTTCCACCAAAGAGAAGCAATTTTGAATCAGAGATTTCAACAAATGCAAATTTTCTTCTTTTTGAAGGATAAGTTGAAGTGTAAATCTCCTTAAACTCATTTATAATTTTCAAATTACCATCTTCATATTTTAATCCTTCTATAAAGGTATGTGTAGAAAAATCAACCCCATATATTGCAGAAGAATATAAATTCTGAATAAAAAACATGCAGAAAAAAACTGACAAAAAGTTAACCATTTTAGTTAAACGTTTAACTAAAATTTTCAAAATTTTAGCACATAAGTTTGTAAACCTCCTAAATCAGTTTTGCCATGAGTGCCTTCCTCAGATAATCAAAATCAAATGGTTTAAAAATGCAATCATAAGCACCAAGACGAAATGCCTCAACAACCTTTTCAGCATCCCTATAAGCAGTAATCATTATGACATTACAATCTGGGTCAATCTTTTTTAACTCCCTTAATACTTCAATACCATTTTTTCCTGGAAGGGCAATGTCAAGTAAAACTCCATCAGGCCTTCTCTCAATGTACTTCTTTATCCCCTCATCCCCATTAAAAGCAAGATAAACCCTGTATCCCTCCTGAACAAGAAACTGCTCTAAGATTTCACACACATCACTTTCATCATCAATCACAAGAATTGACTTCTGCTTCTTCTCCATTTTATTCCTCCTTTATCGGCAACTTTACTGTAAACTTCGTCCCTCTATTCCTTCCCTCTGGGGGTGACTCCACAAAGATTTCTCCATTGTGGAGTTCAACAATCTTTTTAACAATACTTAAACCAAGTCCAAATCCTCCTACCTCTCTTGTAAGGGATCTGTCAATTTGATAAAATTTTTCAAATATCTTTTTCTGTTCCTTTCTTGGTATCCCTTTTCCTTCATCAATTACATCTATTAAAATATGCTCTTTATCTCTCCTTGCTCTTATTTCAATTTTTGTATTTTCTTGAGAAAACTTTATCGCATTATCAATCAAATTCATTAAAACCTGCTCAATTCTTTCTGGATCCCAGAATACTTCTGGAAGGTCCTTTTCAATATTAAGATCTATTTTTATATTCTTTTTCTCTGCTTTTTGTTTTGTTGTCTCAATAGAGTTTTTAATTATTTTATAAACGGAAACCTCTCTTTTTAAAATTGGGAATCTTCCTCTTTCAATTCTTGAAAAATCAAGTAAGTCATTCACAAGTCGCATCATTCTCATTGTGTTTCTCTTAATAATATCTCTTAATTTAATACATGTCTCTTCGTCCTTTACCTTCTCACTTAAATCTGCTGCTCCTTTTATTGCTGTCAAAGGAGTTCTCAATTCGTGTGATACAGTTGAGAGAAAATGGCTTTTTAATTCATCAAGTTCCTTCATCTTTTCAAATACCCTTGCATTTGAAACAGCAAGTGATCCTATCTCTGCAATAACAAATGCTCTTTGAAGGTCATCCTCAGTAAATATCTCCTCCTTTTCTGTCCTTTTTAAATTTAACACACCTATAAGTTCATTCTGAATTATCATTGGAATACTTAAACCTGACTTTATTCCATCATATGCCTTAAAATCTTTAAATCTCGGATCATTACTCAAATCACCATGAACTATAACCGGCTCCCTCTTTAAAGCAGCATAACCACAGACCCTTTCTCCAACCTTGAGAATCTTTCCAATAGCGATATCACTATTCTTTCCTCTTGCTACCTTCACAATAAGCAAATCCTTTTCTTCATCATAAAGAGCAATTGAACCTCCATCAGCATTTACTATCTCAATTGCTGTATCAAGTATAACATCAAGAACCTCATCAAGTGGTTTTATTCTTGCTATTGCAAGGGCAATCTTATAAAGGGATACAGTATCTGTTAACCTTGAGATTGCTTTTTTAAGTCCTTTTTCTTCAAAAAACTTATCAACCCTTCTTAAAAACTCCTCCATATCAAATGGTTTTAACATATAATCATAAGCCCCTTCTTTCATACATCTTACTGCATCCTCAATATCAGCATATCCTGTCATAACTATTACACCCACCTCTGGAAATTTTTCCTTTACAAACCTAATCAACTCAAGTCCACTCTCTCCAGGAAATCTCATATCGGTTATCACAAGGTCAAAGTCATCTGTCAATAACTTCTCTTTTCCCTCTTTAATACTACCAGCAGCATCAACACAAAATCCTTTCTTTTCAAGAATCTTCTTGCAGGTAAGCCTTATATTCTCTTCATCATCAACAATTAAAACCTTCTTCATTTTTCTTCCTCACAGAAAATTCAATTATAAACCTTGTTCCTTCTCCAACTTTACTTTCAACAAATATATTTCCTGAATGATCTTTTATAATTCCATAAACTATTGATAGACCTAACCCTGTTCCTGATTTTTTTGTAGTAAAGAATGGATCAAATATTCTTTTTCTTGTTTCATCATCCATTCCACATCCATTATCTTCAAAAATGACCCTCACTTTCCTTTTCTCTTTGTCAAACTCCGTCTTTATAAAAATCCTCTTTTCCACTTTGTCCATTGCATCAATGCTGTTATTAAAAAGATTTATAAAAACCTGAATTAATCTATCATCGTTTCCAATTATAACTGGAATTTCTGAAAGTTCCTTAATAACATCCACACCTTCATGCTTTAATCTTGTTTTAAGAAGAACTTCTGCCTTATTTATAATCTCATTCAGTTTTACATCATGCTTTGACTCTCCCTTTTTCCTCGCAAATGTCAGAAGGTCCTGTATTATTCCCCTCATTCTCAATGCCTCCTCCTTTATACTTTTTAAACTGTTCTTCTCTTCCTCTGTAAGATTTTCCTCAAGAAGAAGTAAATCAATCATTGTAAGAATTGTTGTCAAGGGATTATTCAATTCATGTGCTATTCCTGCTGCAAGTTCCCCAATACTTGCAAGTTTTTCCTGATTTATCAAAATCTCCTGCATTTTTAAAAGTTCCTCATTTTTCTCCTTTAAATCCTCGGCAAGATTCAAAATCGCCTCCCTCTGTTTCTTCAACTCCTCCACCTTTTCCTCAAGTTCCTTTTTCATCTTAAAAAATCCCGTAACATCCCTCATAACAGCCATTCTATAATCTCCCTCTCCAAAATCAACAGGAGAAAAAGTTACAATAAAAACTCTGTTATTAAACTCTACCATCTGTGAGAATACTTCTTCTTTCTCATAAACCTTATCAAAATCAACCATCACATCTGCTTTCTCTCCAAGCAAATCATACCTATTTTTTCCAAGAATATCCTTTTTTCCAAAAAACTCCTTTGCTTTCTCATTCGCAAACACAACTCCTTCATCTTTACTGAAAACAATAACACCTTCACCCATCTGAGTGAGAACCTTCTCAAATCTTTCCTTCTCAAAAGCAATCCTCTGTGTCTTTCTCAAATCCTCAACAACCCAGACAACAGCAACAACTTCTTTTTTCAACTCATCAAATATTCTACTTTTTTTAATCCTCACAGGAATTCTCTCTCCTTTCTTTGAAATCATCACCCCTTCTTCTTCTTCTTCTTCTTCTTCTTCTTCTTCTTCTTTGACGTAAATATTCTCTATCAATTTACTTTTTATATCCTCATATCCAAGAAGATTATCAATCTCTTTTGAAGCATAAATTATATTTTTCTCCCTATCAAAAACAAGAATTGGAGTTCTTGATGAAAGAAGAATTTTCTCTATCAATCTCTTTTCCTTCTCTTCATCCTTTCTTTTCTCAACAAAAAAATAAACTGCTCCCCAGAAGGCGAAAATGAGAGCAACAATATGACCTGTTGATAT
>QMOP01000044.1 GCA_003650255.1 Caldisericota bacterium | reverse complement strand
GAAGAGAATTTGTTTTTTGAAATGTTTTAAGAGAATGAAAGAGTTTTTAAAATGAACTTAAAAATGAAAAATTTTTCAAAAGTTTTAAAAAAAATTTGGATTTTCAAAATTTTAAAAAATAAATTAAAATTATTAAATGCAATATTACTAATACGACTGATTTAAAAGGAGGAATTATGAAAGTAGTCATTGAAAAAGAAGAACTCGTAAAAGCAACACAGATTGCTCAAACAGGAATAAGCACAAAAAGCACTCTTCCACATCTAAACAGCTTCTTTCTTGAAGCAAGAGACAAAGAGATTCTCATTTCAGCAACAGACCTTGAGATTGCTGTAAAATGCACTGTTCCATGTAACGTAAAAAAGAAAGGTAAAGTAACAGTTATAGGAAAAAAGTTTGCAGAGATTGTAAAAGAACTTCCAGGAGAAGAGGTTGCAATTGAAGAGATTGAAGAAAATAGAATTTTAATCAAATCTGGAACAGATGTTTTTAGACTTTCAGGAATTCCTGTTGAGGACTTTCCAGAAATTCCTGAATTTGATGAGAAAAAGGGAATGAAGGTTGAAAAGGAAAAGTTTCAGAATATGCTTATAAAGACACATTTTTCATCTTCAACTGATGAATCAAGATATGTTTTATGTGGAGTTTACTGTGTTTTTGAAAAGGGAAAATTAAAGGTTGTTGCAACTGATGGAAGAAGGTTATCTTATATTTATGAAGAGACAAACAAGTCAAACAAGGGAAATGTAATAATACCAAATAAGACAGTAAATACTCTTTTAAAACTTCTCAATTTTTCAAAAGGAGAGGAACTTCTTTTTGGAATCACAGAAAATATGGTTGCTTTTAAATTTGATTCAATACTTCTTACTTCAAGGATAATTGATGGTTCATTTCCAAACTATGAACAGGTAATTCCAAAGTCACAGGAGTGTAGTGTAACCTGCAATGTTCAGGAACTTTTGAAAGCAACAAGAAGAGTGAGTTTAATGACAACAGAGAGATCAAGGGCAGTTAAGTATGATTTTAAAAAGAATACTCTTTTAATATATGCCCAGACAGAAGGGATTGGAGAGGGAGTAACAGAGATTCCTGTGAATTATGAAAATAAGGAGATAGAGATAGCATTCAATCCTCAGTTTATAATTGATACTCTAAGACATATTGATACAGATGAGGTTGAGATAATGTTTACAAACTCACTTAATCCAGTTACTTTCAAACCAAAAGGAAAAGATAACTATCTTAATATAATAATGCCAATGAGGGTATGAAAAGAATATCAGAGATAATTAGAGAGTATCTTGAAAATTACGAAAAAAAAAGGGAGGAACTTAAGAGGATTCTTGGAGAATTGAATATTCCATATATAAAAGATTCAGACATAAAGGAGAATGTTGTTTATATTAAATGTTCAAATATATATGAGAAACATTTACTTGAACTTAAAAAGAATAAAATTTTGAGTAAAATAAGGGAAAAGTTTAATGTGAAAGAATTAAAAATAATAAGGGGTGATGCTTATGCAGACGTATAGAGCAAGTGATATTAAGGTTCTTGAAGGTTTAGAGGCAGTAAGAAGAAGACCTGCAATGTATATTGGTTCAACAGGAAAGGAGGGGCTACACCATCTTGTTTATGAAGTTGTTGACAATTCAATTGATGAGGTTCTTGCAGGTTTCTGTGATCATATTCATGTAATTATTCATAAGGATAATTCTGTAAGTGTTATTGACAACGGAAGAGGAATTCCTATTGATGAGCATCCAATAGAGAAAGTTCCAGCAGTTCAGGTTATAATGACAAAACTTCATGCAGGTGGTAAGTTTGATAAAAAAGTTTATAAGGTCTCAGGTGGACTTCATGGAGTTGGAGTGAGTGTTGTTAATGCTTTAAGTAAATGGCTTGAGGTTGAGATATGGAGAGATGGATACAGATGGAAACAGAGATATGAGAATGGGGGAAAAAAGGTTTATCCTTTAAAAAGGTTAAATCCTTCTAAGAGGACAGGAACAAAGGTTACATTTTATCCTGATCCAGAAATATTTAAAGAAGGAATGAATTTTAGTTTTGAAACGTTATCAAACAGATTGAGGGAGCTTGCATTTTTGAATCCAGGAACAACAATAGTAATTACAGATGAAAGAACTGATAAGGAACATACATTTTTATATAAAGGAGGAATAAAAGCATTTGTTGAATTTTTAAACGAGAATAAAAAGGTTCTTCATAAAGATGTCATTTATTTTAAAAGGACAAAGAATGATGTTGAGGTTGAGGTTGCTATGCAGTATAATGATGGATATCAGGAGACAGTTTTTACATACTGTAACAATATCCACACAAAGGAAGGAGGAACACATCTTGTAGGATTCAAATCAGCATTAACAAGAGTAATAAATGAGTATATTAAAAGGAATGCTTCTGAGAGATTGAAAAGTATAAGTGTAAGTGGAGATGATGTGAGGGAAGGGCTTACCTGTGTTATCGCATGTAAGGTTCCAAATCCGCAGTTTGAAGGTCAGACAAAAACAAAACTTGGAAATTCAGAAGTAAAGGGAATTGTTGAAAGTATAGTTGGAGAAGAACTTCAGGCATTTTTAGAGCAGAATCCAAGAATTGGAAATGCAATAATTGAGAAGGTTATAAATGCTTACAGAGCAAGAGAGGCAGCAAGAAAAGCAAAGGAACTTGTAAGAAGAAAATCAGCACTTGAGGTTACTTCTCTTCCAGGAAAACTTGCTGACTGTCAGGATGAGAATCCTAGTAGGTGTGAGCTTTTTATTGTTGAGGGAGAAAGTGCTGGAGGTAGTGCAAAACAGGCAAGGGATAGAAAATTTCAGGCAGTTTTACCTTTAAAAGGAAAAATAATAAATGTTGAAAAAGCACGTCTTACAAAGGTTCTTTCAAATGATGAGATAAGGACAATGATTACTGCAATTGGAGGAGGGGTTGGAGAGGATTTTGATGTAAATAAGATAAGATATCACAAAATAATTATAATGACAGATGCTGATGTAGATGGTGCACACATAAGAACATTGCTACTTACATTCTTCTTCAGACACATGAGACCTTTAATTGAAGAAGGACACCTTTATATTGCTCTTCCACCACTTTATAAAGTGAAAAAGGGAAATGAAGAGAAGTATCTTTTAAGTGATGAAGAATTGAAGAATTTCCTTATTTCAAATTGCAAAGGAAGAATAACTCTTTCACAAAAGTTTAAGAGAAAAGAGAAGAATTATAATAAAGATGAAACAGTTTTTATTGTGGATAAATTAATGGATTTAAGAAGTAAACTTGAACATCTGGAGAAAAAGCAGGTTTTCTGGAAGGATTATCTTAAATTTAGAGAGAGGAAAAAGTTTCCTATTTCAAGGTATAAAGATGTATTTATTTATGATGAAGAGGAAGAGGAGGAGATAAGAAAAAAATTAAGCAAGGAAGGAGAGGAAGTTAAGGAACTTGACCAGATGCAGATAGTTGAACTTCCTGAAATAAGGGAAGTTGACAGTATTGTAAAGGAGATTGAGAAAAAAGGATTTGTAATTCAGTTTGGAATACATAAACAAGGAGCAATTTATTATTTGAAGGATGAAAGTGACATATATGAGTTTGATGATGTTATGGATATGCTTTCTAAGATTGAGGATATTGGAAAAAAAGGAGTTACTGTTCAGAGATATAAAGGTTTAGGAGAGATGAATCCAGAACAATTGTGGGAGACAACAATGGACCCATCAAGAAGGGCACTTCTTCAGGTTTCTCTTGAGGATGTTGTGGAAGCAGATAGAATTTTTACAACACTTATGGGAGATAGTGTTGATCCGAGGAAGAATTTTATAATAGCACATGCTTTAAGAGTTAGGAATCTGGATATATAAGGAGGATGAATGGATGAGTTGAAAATTTGGTTGAATGGAAAAATTGTGAAAAGGAGCGAAGCAGTGATTTCTGTTTTTGATCATGGACTTCTTTATGGAGATGGAGTTTTTGAAGGAATAAGAGCATATAATGGAAGGGTTTTTAGATTGGATAAGCATATTGAAAGGCTTTATAATTCAGCAAAAGCAATAATGCTTGAAATTCCTTTAAGTAAGAAAGAAATGAAAGAGGCAATAATCCAGACACTGAAGGCAAATAAATTAAAGGATGCTTATATAAGGGTTGTTGTTACAAGAGGAGAGGGAGATTTAGGGCTTGACCCGAGAAAATGTCCAAACCCGAATATTTTTATAATAACTGACAAAATTGTTCTTTATCCAAAAGAGTTTTATGAAAATGGTCTTAAAATTGTTACAGCATCAACAAGAAGAAACATTCCAGAGGCAATTGATCCAAGAATTAAGTCATTGAATTATTTGAATAATATTCTTGCCAAGATTGAGGCAAATTTAAAAGGAGTTCCCGAAGCATTGATGCTAAATAGAGAGGGGTATGTTGCTGAATGTACAGGAGATAATATTTTTATTGTAAGGGATGGAAGAATTTTAACTCCTCCGTTTTATGTTGGAGTTTTAAGAGGGATAACAAGAGAAACAGTTATTGAGATAGCAGTTAAGATTTTGAAAATGGAAGTAGTTGAGACACCTTTTACACTTTTCCATCTTTATACATCTGAGGAGTGTTTTTTAACTGGTACTGCTGCAGAGGTTATTCCTGTAACAGAGGTTGATGGAAGAAAAATAGGAGATGGTAAGGTTGGAAGGATAACAAAGAGGATTATGGCAGAGTTTAGAAAACTTACAAGAGCCGAAGGGACGAAATATGAAATTGTGTGATATATGTAAGAAAAATCCAGCAACAGTTCAATTCACTCAAATAATAAATAATGAAGTCAAAAAATTGAATCTATGTGAGGAATGTGCAGAGAAGATGGGTCTTTTCTCTGATTTTTTCACAACTGCTGGAGGAACACTTCTATCACCATTTTTAAAGGGTCTTTCGGAGTTTTTTGAGGAGGAGATAAGATGTAAAGGATGTGGTCTTTCTTTGAGTGAATTTCAGGAAACAGGTAAATTTGGTTGTAGTCAGTGTTATGAAACATTTAAAACACAAATCAAAGGTCTTCTTAAAAGACTTCATGGTTCTCTAACACATAAAGGAAAGACTCCCAAGATCCTAGAAGAAAGTGTTGAGGATAGGATAAGGAGACTTGAGGAAGAGTTAAAGGAAGCAGTTAAAAAAGAGGAGTATGAGAGGGCTGCTGTTTTGAGGGATAAAATAAGGGAATTAAAGAAGAGGAAAAAATGAAACTTACCTCTTTTTTGAAAAAAGAAGCAAACTGGATAAAGGAAAAAGGAGAGGATTCAGACATAATAGTTTCTTCAAGGATAAGACTTGCAAGAAATCTAAAGAATTATCCTTTTCCAGCAAGATCAAAGAAAGAACTTCAGAAAAAGATAAGGGATGAGATAATTTCAAAAATAAAGAAGATATCATATTTAAAAAATTCAGAGATTTTTTTAATTGAAGAACTAACTCCTACTGATAAAAGATTTCTTGTTGAAAGGCATCTTATAAGTTATGACCTTGCAAAGAGTAAAAATATAGGAGCAATTGTTATAGGAGATAATGAGATTTTAAGTATCATGGTAAATGAGGAGGATCATTTAAGGATTCAGGGATTAAATCCGGGTTTGAATCTTTTTGATACTTATAATATTGTAAGTGTTGTAGATGATGAACTCTCAAAACTCCTTTCATATGCCTATAGTGAGGAGTTCGGATATCTTACATCCTGTCCAACAAATGTTGGAACAGGTATGAGAGCATCGGTTTTACTTCATCTTCCAGCAATTGTAAAGACAAATCAGATAAATATGCTTCTTGAGTCACTTACAAGACTTGGAATGGTTGCAAGGGGATTTTATGGTGAAGGAACAAAATCACTTGGAGATTTCTTTCAGGTGTCAAATCAGATAACTCTTGGATTAAGTGAGAGGGAAATAGTTGATAAACTTGAAAGGGTTGTGAAGGAGATTATTAAGAAGGAAAAGGAAGTAAGAGAGAGTTATTATAAGAGGGAAAAGTTTGAGATTGAGGATAGGGTTTTAAGAAGTTATGGTGTTTTGAAGTATGCTGTGAAATTGAGTTATCAGGAGTTGATGGAGAGAATTTCATATCTTAGAATGGGAATAGGGCTTGGAATAAAACTTCCGGTTACAATTGAACTTATAAATAAAATAATGCTACTTTCTCAACCAGCACATCTTGAGGAAAGATTGGGAAAGAGTTTAAATTTTAATGAGCAGGAGATTGAGAGAGCAAAACTTGTGAAAAGTTTTTTATAAAAAGAGGAGGATTTATGGATGGATTTGGCTATAAGCTTTATGATTTAACTCAAGTATTAAGTATTCACACTCCACCCTGGCCAAGTTATATGCCTCTTCAGGTTGGATATTTTAAAAGAATTGCCGGAGCACATATGGGAAAGGGAGCAAATGGACAGATTATTACAACAAGTATGCATGTTGGAACGCATATGGATGGAGAGATTCATTTTCATGCATCAGGCAAAGCAATAGGAGAGGAACCAATTGAGAGATGGTTTGGAGAAGGGGTTGTTGTGGATATATCTGATGAAGTAGGTGATTATGATTTATATACTCCTGAGATGTTGATGAAAAAAGCAGAAATTAAAAAAGGTGATATTTTAATTATAAATACTGGTTATCACAGATATGCGTGGGACCAGAAGGAGTCAGATGAGCTACGTTATTTTGTAAAGCATCCAGGGCCAAGCCCGGAATTTCATAAATGGTGTTTAGAAATGAAATTTAAATGGATTGGAGTTGATTGTGGAAGTGCAGACCATCCAATGAATACAATTTTAAGGGAGTGGCATCCAAAACTTTTCAAAGAGGCAGAGGAGAAACTTCTTAAAAAGTATGGAAAGAAATGGGATGAAATGTTTCCACAGGATGAGTATTATCAGGTTATGCATATAAAACTTTTTCCAGAGGGAATTGTTCATGCTGAAAATCTTGGTGGAGATATTGATAAGTTGAGTAATAAACGACTGTGGATTGGTGCATTTGTCTGGAGAGCAAAAGAACTTGAGTCCTGTATATGTAGAATCGTTGGATTTTTAAAGGAATAGGAGGTTAAGATGGATAAAGACAGACAGTATCATATTGGACTTAAAAAAGGAGATGTTGGAAGGTATGTCTTACTTCCAGGAGATCCTAAAAGAACAGAATTAATAGCAAAATTTTTTGATGATGCAAAAGAGGTTGCATTTAACAGAGAGTTTAGAACATTTACTGGTTATGTTGATGGAATAAAGATTTCAACAACATCAACTGGAATTGGATGTCCTTCAACAGCAATATGTGTTGAGGAATTGATTAAAGTTGGTGCTGATACATTTATTAGAGTTGGAACAGCAGGATCACTTCAGCAAGGAATTGAAGTAGGAGATATCACAATAACTCTTGCATCTGTAAGGGAGGAAGGAACAACAAGGCAGTATGTTCCTCTTTCCTATCCTGCTGTTGCTGACCTTGATGTAACAGTTGCTTTGAGAGAGGCAGCAGAGAAACTTGGTGTTAGGTATCATGTTGGCATTTCACACTGTAAGGATGCCTTTTATACAGAAGGAAGTGATGTTGAAACACTTCCTCTTGCTTCTCATACAAAACAGATGTGGGATGCATGGTATAAGAGCAATGTGATATCAACAAGTATGGAATCAGCAGCATTGTTTGTTGTATCATCAATAAGAAAGGTAAGAGCAGGTGAGGTTCTTGCAATAATTGGTCTTACATATAAGGATGAGCCAATAGTTGAGAAAGCAGGAATTGAGGAGGCGATTAAGGTTGCAATTGAAGCAGTAAAGATTCTTGCAAGGAAAGATAGTGAAATTAAATAGGGAAAATATTGTTGTTTTCTTAATAAGTTTAGGATTTCTTTCTTCAGTTTATGTACTCTTCAATAGATGGAAAATAGAAAAGGAAAATAACGAATACGAAATAGCAATTGATTATCAGGATTTAATTAAAATAGCAGAGGAGAATTCAAGGGTTCCTTTAGAACTTTCAGATGAGTTAAAAAAAGCAGGAATAACAACTATTGGAATTGAGATGGAAAATTTAAGGAATTTTGAAGAGGAGGGAAGGGTTGTTCTTGCATCATATCAAGATATTGAAAAACTTGTGATGATGGGAGATAGATTAAGATTTCTACTTGAAATGGAGATACCGAATAGACCCAATCTTTCATATATTTTTGTAAAGGAGCCAGAACTTGGTGAATGGATAAAGAATTCTTTGAAAAAGAAGTTTGGTGAGAAGGAGGTTCTTGGATTTTATAGAGGACCATATTATCTTGTCATGGTTTCAAGACCAAAGAGGGTTATTGAAAATGTTTATCTTGGTTTCTGGAATGAGAGAATTGAGGAAGTGAAGGAACTTAATTTAAAGATTCTTCTTAAGTTTGGGTATGATAATTTTATGAAAAAAGAGTTTGTTGAAACTCTGAAGGATGTTGAGATTGGTGATATTACATGTATTTCTTTTACTGGAAGTAGCATTCCTGATGAGGGAAGGGGTTTTTTAAAAGAGTTTATTAAAAGAAATAATATAAAAATTGGGGTTGTTGAGTTTTTAAAGGTAAAGGGATTAAAGAGTTTTTTAAAGGATTATGCTTATAATGTAATTGGCATTCACTCAATTGGAAGGAAAAAAGTTGATAAAGAAACTACTGTTGAAAGAATGATAAGGGCTGTAAGAGAAAGAAATATGAGGATTCTTTATCTACATCCATTTGATTATTCTCTTCCAGATTTTATAAATATAATCACTGAAATAAGGG
>QMOP01000043.1 GCA_003650255.1 Caldisericota bacterium | reverse complement strand
CTTATGAAGTATATCTGTATTCTTGCTGCTGGAAAGGGTGTGAGAATGAGGTCTACAATTCCAAAGGTTTTACACAAGTTAAACGGAAAAGAACTCATTCTTCATGTTCTTGATAAAGTGAAAGGTATTGGAGAGGTATTTGTTGTTCTCGGATATAAAAAAAAGATGGTTGAAAAGATTATTCCTTCATGGGTAAGGACTGTTTATCAGAGAAGACAACTTGGAACAGCACATGCAGTTTTAAAACTTGAAAAGTATCTCAAAGGAAAAAAAGGGGAACTTATTGTTCTTTGTGGAGATGTTCCACTTATAAAAAGGGAAACAATTATAGATATGCTTAAAGAACACAGGAAGAATAAAAATTATATTACAGTTCTTATCACAAAAATAAAAAATCCAGAAGGTTATGGAAGAATAATAGAAAGAAATGGGGAGATTTTGAGAATTGTTGAGGAGAAAAGTGCAACACCTGAGGAGAAGAGAATCAAAAAGATTAATGCAGGAATTTATGTTTTTGAGATTGAGAATCTTTTTGACTTTTTGAAAAAAATAAAGAAAAATCCATTAAAGGGAGAATACTATTTGACCGATATTATTGAAATTGCTAAAAAAAATAATAAAAAAGTTGGCTGTTTTGAGGTTGGGGACTGGAGAGAGGTTGTTGGAATAAACACAAGGGAAGAGTTGGAAAGAGTTGAAAAATTTTTAAAAAGGAGGGTAAATTGAGAGTATTTTCAGGTAGAGCAAATCTTCCACTTGCCCGAAGAATATGTGATTATCTTGGAATTGAACTTGGAAAGGCACGTGTTACAACATTTGCTGATGGAGAGTGTAATGTGAAGATTGAGGAGAATGTAAGGGGAAGGGATGTGTTTGTTATTCAGCCGACCTCTCCACCTGTTAATGACAATCTTATGGAACTACTTGTGATGCTTGATGCTTTTAAGAGAGCAAGTGCAAAAAGAATAACAGCGGTTCTACCTTATTTTGGTTATGCAAGACAGGATAGAAAAGTTGAACCAAGAGTTCCAATTTCAGCAAAACTTGTTGCAAACCTTTTAACAGTTGCAGGAGCAGATAGAATTTTAACAGTTGAACTCCATGCAGGCCAGATTCAGGGATTTTTTGATATCCCAGTTGATAATTTGTATGCAACCCCTGTTGTTCTTGATTATTACAGAAAAAAGAATTTAAAAGATCTTGTTGTTGTTGCTCCTGATGCAGGAGGAGTTGAGAGGTGCAGGGCACTTGCAAAGAGAATGGATGCAGAACTTGCACTTGTTGATAAGAGAAGACCGAGAGAAAATGAGGCAGTAATTATGAATATAATTGGAGATGTAAAAGAGAAAAACACACTTATATTTGATGACATAGTTGATACAGCGGGGACACTTACAAAGGTTGCTTATGCTTTAAAGGAACACGGAGCAAAAAAAATTTTTGCTGTTTGCACTCATGGAGTTTTATCAGGAGATGCCATAAAAAGAATTGAAGCATCTCCTATAGAGGAACTTGTCATAACAGACACAATACTTTTACCTGAAGAAAAGAAAAATAAAAAAATAAAGATTATATCAATTGCTTCTCTTCTTGGAGAGGCAATAAGAAGAATTCATGAGGAAAGTTCAATCTCATCTTTATTTGTTTAGGAGGAAGTATGAAAGAGGAGATAGTTTTAAAGGCAGAAAAAAGAGAAATTGGTAAGAAATCCTTTGTCAAAAAGTTAAGAAAAGAGGGAAAGGTTCCAGCCATAATTTATGGCGGAGATAAGGATCCAGTTCCTATTTCAGTTAGTTTAAGTGAGTTTCTCCATCTTTCTCACAAATACCACCTTGCAAGTCATATTATTTCAGTTCAGTATAATGGTGTTAAGGAGAATGTTCTTGTTA
Source organism: Caldisericota bacterium (assembly GCA_003650255.1). GTDB lineage: Bacteria > CG03 > CG03 > B21-G15 > B21-G15 > B21-G15. The sequence goes on along the minus strand of QMOP01000043.1, from coordinate 6,988 downwards.
AGGATATCCAGTTTGACCCTGTTAAGGATACAATCTCACATATTGATTTTATAAGGATTACACCTAAAAGGGAGATTGAAGTTGATGTTCCTCTTGAGTTTGTTGGAGAATCTCCTGGAGAGAAAAAGGGAGGAATTCTTGATTTTGTTTTAAGAACACTTAGAGTAAGAACAGTGCCGGGAAAACTTCCAGAAAAGATAACACTTGATATAAGTTCGCTTGATATGGGAGGAGTGATACTTGTAAAGGACCTGAAACTTCCAGAAGGAGTGAAACCTCTCATAGATGAAGATGCAGTTGTTATTACAGTCCTTTCACCTAAGGAAGAGGAAGTAGAAGAGGTTGCACCTGAAGAGGCAGAGCCAGAGGTTATAAAGAAGGGTAAGGAAGAGGAGAAGAAAGAGGAAGAGGGGGAGGAGAAAGGAGAATAGAATTTGCTTTTTGTATATGGACTCGGGAATCCAGGTAAAGAATATAAATATACAAGACACAATTGTGGTTATCTTGTAGTTGATAAACTTTCACTGGTTTTCAAAAAGAAGTTCAAAAAAAAGAAAAATTTTCTTTTTTTCAGGACAAATGAAATTACAGGAGTAAAACCGCTTGTTTATATGAATGAGACAGGAAAAGCAGTTAAAAATGTTGTAGAATATTTCAAATGTTCAATTAAGGATATACTTTTTGTTGTTGATGATTTTAATATTGAAACAGGAGTTTTAAGATATAGAGTAAGAGGAAGTTCTGGTGGACACAGAGGACTTGAATCAATTGTGAATGAGTTTGGAACTGAAGATTTTCCAAGATTGAGAATTGGAATAGGTCCTGTTCCTGGAGGGATTGACCCAAGTGTTTTTGTGCTTTCAGTATTTGAAGAAAGAGAAATGGAAAAAATGAATCTTGTTTTTGACAAAGTTATGGATTTAATTCTTTCCTGGAAAAATAAAGGACTTCCAAAAGGTAATCTTACAATAAGAACATGAACAGTTTATTTATAATAGGTATAGTGGTTATTCTTGGTATAATCAGCGGTGAGATATTTAAGAAAATAAAAATTCCCCGTGTGGTGGGATATATTTTAATAGGAGTATTGACAGGCAAATCTATTTTAAGGTTTATTGATGAAGGATATATAGAGAAATTTTCGATTCTTACATTTTTTATACTTGGAGTTATTGGATTTTTAATAGGTGGAGAACTTAAAAAGGATGTATTCAAAAGATATGGAAAAAGCATATATACCATTCTTTTAAGTGAAGGAATGGCTGCTTTTATAGGAGTTACAATACTTGTTTATCTTATTACAAAGAAACTTTATCTTGGCCTTCTACTTGGAGCAATTGCTTCAGCAACTGACCCTGCCTCAACAGTAAATGTTTTATGGGAGTATAAATCAAGAGGTCCTCTTACAACAACCTTAACCTCAATTGTTGCTCTTGATGATGCACTTGCTTTAATACTTTACGGTCTTGTAAGTGTTTTCTCAAAAGCACTTCTTATGCATGAGAAGTTTTCATTTTTAAATTCAATAGGTGAACCTGTTCTTGAAATTACTGAATCTGTTTTTCTTGGTTTTATTGTTAGTCTTATTCTTATTGAATTTGTAAAGAGATTAAAGGATGAGGGGATTATTGTAGCAGTTGCTTTTTCAAGTATTGCACTTACAGTTGGAGTTGCAATTCTTCTCAAACTTGATTTAATTCTTTCAAGTATGGTTTTAGGACTCACTCTTACAAATCTACTTCCAAATAAAAGTAAATTGGTATTTGAAAAAATAAAAACAAGTTCTCACTTTTTAAATGTTTTATTTTTTATTATTGTTGGCAGTTCACTTGATATTCATTTATTTGCCAAAATCTCCATAGTATTTGTTGTTCTCGGTTATCTATTTGGAAGAAGTATTGGAAAAATACTTGGTGCAACTTTTGGAGGGATTATATCAGGGGCAAAGGAAACTGTTATAAAATATACAGGTATATCTCTCTTTACTCAGGGTGGAGTTGCAATGGGACTTGCAATATCAATTGCTCATTCTCTCAAGTATCTTGGTGAAGAAGGTAGAATTGCAGGAAGTATTATAATAAACATAATTGCAGCAACCACATTTTTTGTTCAGATTATTGGACCTGTCCTTGTGAAGTATGGAATAACAAAAGCAAATGAAGCAGGAAAGAATTTAACAGAAGAGGATATAGTTGAAATGTATAAGGTTAGAGATGTTATGAGAAGAGATTTTTATCCAATAAGGGAGGACTTAACACTTGATAAAATAATGGATGTAATAAAAGAAAGCAACCTCTATCACTATGTTGTTGTAAATAATAATGGAGAACTTGTTGGGATGATATCACTTGGACATTTAAGAAGCGTATTTTTTGAAGAGGAATTAAGAGAGGTAGTTTTAGCAGAGGATTTGGTTGAGCAGGTAGATTATGTTGTATATGAGGATGATACACTTGAAAAAGCAATTGAAATGTTTCGCAGACACAATATAGATTTTCTTCCTGTCCTTGAGAAAGAGGGTTCAAGGAAGGTTACAGGTGTTCTTGAATATAGAAGAGTTATGAGATGGATTTACACTGAACTTTTCAGATTACAGCACGAGATGGAATAAATATTTTGAATTTTGTATAATTAAAAAATGAGAAGATTAACCGCAAAGATAAAACGACAGTTCATAACAGGACTTACAATACTTCTTCCAGTAGGACTTACATTTTACATAATAATTGCGCTTTTTAAGATTCTTTCAAAGATTTTATATCCTGTTTTTGAAAGGATACATTATTTTGAGGTCTTTCCAAAAGAAGCACTCTATATATTCAGTTTCATAGGTGTTGTGATGGTAATATGGGTAATAGGAGTTTTGGCATCAAACTTTATTGGCAGGAAATTGTTAAAATATTTCAAGCGTTTAATGGTGAAAACACCGATTATTAACAGTATTTATAAAACAATAGAGCAAATAATAGAAGCACTTTTATTAGAAAAGAAGGCATTTAAAGAGGTTGTTCTGATTGAGTATCCAAGAAAGGGAGTAAATACTCTTGCATTTCTTACAGGAGAACTTGAAGTTGATGATAAAAAATATCTTACCCTTTTTGTTCCAACAACCCCAAATCCAACTTCAGGATTTTTTATAATGGTTGAGGAAAATGATGTTAAGAGATTAAACATACCTATTGAAGATGCAACAAAATTGATTGTTTCAGGTGGAATAATAACACCTAAAAAATGGAAAAGGAGGAGGAATGACTGAGGTTTTTATTTCCCTTTTTGCAGGAGTGGTTGCAATTTTTGTTGTTGCTTTACTTGCATCTTCAATTCTTAAAAAACCAAGAGGAACAAGGAAGATGGAAGAGATTTCAGAGTTAATTCAGGAAGGAGCAACAGCATTTCTTTTGAGAGAGTATAAGAGTATTGCTATTTTTGTTTTGATTCTTGCAGTAATTTTATTTTTTGGAATTGCGAAAAAGACAGCCCTTTCATTCATATGCGGTGCATTTTCCTCAATACTTGCTGGATGGATTGGAATGAAGATAGCAACAAAGTCAAACTCAAGAGCAGCCCAGGCATGTTCTATTTCTCTTAATGAAGGTTTAAGAGTTGCATTTCCTGGTGGAATGGTTATGGGACTTTCTGTTGCAGGACTTGGACTTTTTGGTCTTTCTCTTGTTTTTTTAATTCTTTACTGGCATGCTGGTTTAAGAGAGATTGATGTTCTTAAAAAGCTTATTGAGGTTTCTAATTTAATAGTTGGATTCAGTATGGGTGCTAGTTCTGTTGCTCTTTTTGCTCGTGTTGGTGGAGGAATTTATACAAAAGCAGCAGATGTTGGAGCAGACCTTGTAGGTAAAGTTGAAGCAGGAATTCCAGAGGATGACCCGAGGAATCCAGCAGTGATTGCTGACAATGTTGGAGACAATGTTGGAGATGTTGCTGGAATGGGAGCAGACCTTTTTGAAAGTTACATTGGTGCAATTATATCAGGAATAGTCATATCAATTGGAAACAAAGATGTAAAAGGAATGGCGTTGGTATTTTTAATTGCAGCATGGGGAATAATTTCAAGTATACTTGGATTATTTTTTGTAAGAAGTGATGAAAAAACATCTCCTCAAAAAGCACTTCGTCTTGGAATGTGGTCAAGTGCTTTAATTCTTATTATTGGAAGTTTTTTGATAATTTTACTTTACTATAAAAACTTAAATGTATTCATTTCTCTTATTTCAGGACTTATTGCAGGACTTGTTGTTGGATTTACAGCAGAGGTTTTTACATCCGGTAAAAAGGTTCAGGATATAGCAATTTCATCAAAAACAGGACCTGCAACAAATATACTTGCAGGAATTGCTACAGGAATGAAATCAGTTATAATTCCGATTGTTGTTATAGGAATAGCAACAATTATCTCATATAAATTTGCTGGAATTTATGGAATAGCAATCTCTGCTCTTGGAATGCTTTCAATTACAGGAATAACAGTTGCTGTTGATGCTTATGGCCCAATTGCTGACAATGCAGCAGGTATTGCTGAAATGGCTGGAATGGGAAAAGAGGTAAGGGAGAGAGCAGAGAAACTTGATGCTGTTGGAAATACAACCGCTGCAATTGGAAAAGGGTTTGCAATAGGGTCAGCAGCATTAACTGCACTTGCACTTTTCAGTGCCTATGCTCAGACAGTTGAATTACCAAAAATGCTTGATGGAACAAGTGTAATAAATGTTTTAAATCCTTATGTAATAGCAGGACTATTTATTGGAGGAATTATTCCGTTCTTCTTTTCTGCTTCAACAATGCAGGCAGTTGGAAAGACAGCATTTAAAGTTGTTGAAGAAGTTAGAAGACAGTTCAGGGAAATACCAGGACTTATGGAAGGAACAGCAAAACCTGATTCAGCAAAATGTGTTGACATAACAACAAAAGGAGCATTAAAGGAGATGTTATTTCCAGGAATTAGTGCTGTTATAATACCATTTCTTGTTGGAATAATTCTTGGACCAGAAGCACTTGGTGGATTTTTAGCAGGTTCTTTAATTACAGGAGTTCCTCTTGCACTCTTTTTAGCAAATTCAGGTGGTGCATGGGATAATGCGAAAAAGTATGTTGAAGAAGGAAATCTTGGTGGAAAAGGTTCAGATGTTCACAAAGCAACAGTTATTGGAGATACAGTTGGAGACCCATTTAAGGACACATCAGGCCCATCACTTAATATTCTCTTAAAACTTATGTCAATTGTTTCACTTGTTTTTGCACCACTTATAGTTAAGATAAATTCAGCAATTTTAAAGATTTTTTAATGAAAGCAGGAATTTGCGGACTTCCAAATGTAGGGAAGTCTCTTTTATTTAAAATACTTACAGGAGCAGACGTTTCAGTTGACCTTTATCCATTTACAACGATAAATCCCAATATAGGAGAGGTAGAAGTTGAAGATGAGAACTTAGAATTCTTTAAAAGAATTTATCCTCGCAAAAAAATAACAAAAGCAAGGATAAGGATAGTTGATGTTGCAGGACTTGTAAAAGGAGCAAGCAAAGGTGAAGGACTTGGAAATCAGTTTCTTTCACACTTAAGGGAACTTGACCTATTAATAGTTGTGTTGAGATTTTTTCATGATGAAAATGTTTCCTCAACAATATCAAAAATCTCTCCTTTAGAAGAACTTGAAATTTTAAAAACAGAGTTTGCATTAAGTGATATTGAAATACTTGAAAGAAGAAAAGATAAACTTCTTCCAAAGGCAAGATCAGGAGATAGTGATGCTAAAAAGGAGATACAGAGGATAGATGAATTGATTGATGAGATTTCAAAGAAACAGGAATTATCAGAGGATATTGAGGGACTTATATCCGGAAAGAAAAAAATATTTGTGATAAATTCAGATGAGAAAAATTTTGAAGAGGCAAAAAAACTTCCAATTGAACCAAAAGTTATAATGAATTTAAAACTGGAAGAGGAGTTAAAGGAATTAAGTGAGGATGAGAAAAAGGAATATAGATGTGAGTTTCCACCGTTTTCAACTCCTTCAGAACTTATAAAAAAGATTTACAAAGAACTTGGATTTATAACATTTTACACAATAAAAGGAGAGGAAGTAAGAGCATGGGGAGTTGAGAAAGGAATAAATGTTAAAAAGGCAGCAGGAAAAATTCATTCAGATATGGAGAAGAACTTCATAAGAGCAAAATGTATAAACTTTGAAGAATTCAGAGAAAAACCATCATGGAAGGAGTTAGAGGAAGAAGGAAAAATAAAAATAGTCGGCGCAGATTACATCCTTAAGGACAAAGACATAATTGAAATAATTTTTAAATCTTGACAGTTTGGAAGAAATCTTGTATCTATTTAAAGGCAAAGGGAGATTTGCCCCCATCGACTAAGGGATAGGTCACCACTCTTTCAAGGTGGTAGTGGCGGTTCGAATCCGCCTGGGGGCATTTTACTACTTTCCGTCGATAAATCTTATCATTTTTAGGTTCCCGTTAATCTATGTGGTTCTAAACTGTGTAGTCATTTGTGTAGTCATTGAAGTTTTCAAGTATAAATAAGTAGGTTCAGTGGAGAAAATGGCGCCCACTTTTTGCCAATGAGCCTATAGTAAACATTCCTGAATAGCAATAAATCCTCCCCTTCTCAATACATCTTTTACATTTCCTTGCTCAACACATTTTATTGATGAGCTGAAATATTTTTACTAAAATAAAAATTAAGTACAGTGGCAGGAGGAAAAACGAAAGCATGGAAAAAAGGTTTCCTGAAAGAAAAAAATCATAGTTGTGTAATTGGATCCGAAAGGTTAAATAAGTTTGAAGAAGGGGAAAATATGGTGGAGACGAAAATGGAACTCAAAAAGAGTGCACTATGAGAAGGCGACTATTTTCTCTTGCTTTAGGATGTGCAATTATAGTTGAGACAATAATGCCGCTGAGAGCATTTCGACTTATAGTTAGAGCACCACCAAAAGGAACAGTAGAAATATGTCAAAAAT
>QMOP01000042.1 GCA_003650255.1 Caldisericota bacterium | reverse complement strand
TACTCCTTTATACAGCAAAAATAATCGCACTTCCAATACTTGAATGGGTTAAAAATCACAGAGATGTATTAAAGGCGGAATGGGCAGGTTCACTTAGAAGAGGGAAAGAAACAATTGGAGATATTGACATATTGTGTGTTGCAAAGGATGGAGAAAAAGTTATAGAGGATTTTGTAAAAAAATGGGGGAAAAGGGAAATATTAGCAAAGGGAAAGACAAAAGGAAGTATTATAACTGAAGAAGGTATTCAGGTTGATTTGAGGGTTGTAAATAAAAATGAGTTTGGATCTGCTCTTCAATATTTCACTGGCTCAAAAAATCACAATATAGAATTAAGAGAGTTCGCTTTAAAAAAGGGATATACAATAAATGAGTATGGAATATTTAAAATAGGTGAGAAAGAAAAACAAATCGGAGGAAAGGAGGAAAAAGAGATTTACGAAACTCTTGGTATGGAATGGATTCCACCAGAATTAAGAGAAGCAAGAGGAGAGATTGAAGCAGCATTAAAAGGAGAATTACCTGAACTTGTAAAATTAAAGGATATAAAAGGTGATCTTCATATTCATTCAAAATATTCTGATGGCGCAAATAGTATTCTTGAGATAGCAAAAGAAGCAGAAAAACTTGGATACGAGTGGATTGTAATTGCTGACCATTCTATGAGTTTAAAGGTTGCTGGAGGTGTAAGTATTGAGGATTTAAAGAAAAAGAAAAAGGAAATAGAAGAGATAAACAAAAAAACAAAGGTTCTTGTAATTTATGGAACTGAGGTTGATATACTTGATGATGGAAATCTTGATTATCCAGAAGATGTTTTAAAAGATTTTGATTTTGTAATTGCAGCAATTCATACAGGATTTAAACAACCTCAAGAGAAAATAACAAATAGAGTCATAAAAGCACTTTCCAATCCTTATGTTGATATGTTTGCCCATCCAACAGGAAGACTTATTGGAAAAAGGGATGGATATGAGATAAATCTTGATAAGGTTCTTGAAGTTGCTAAAAAATATAAGAAATTAATTGAAATAAACGCATTTCCTGAAAGACAGGACCTTCAAGATTTTTATTGTAAAAAAGCAAAGGAAATGGGAATTCTTCTTGGAATAGGAACAGATGCCCATTCAATATCACAACTTTATTATATGGATATAGGAGTAACTGTTGCAAGAAGGGGATGGCTTGAAAAAAGAAATATTTTAAATACCTTTACGAAAAAAGAAATCTCTGATTACATCAAAAAAAGGAAAAAGAGAGGTGTCTAAACTTCTTATTCTTCTTTTACTTTTCTCCTGTTCTAAAAAAAAGGAAATTTTAAAATTTGAATCTAAAAAAGAAACTTACGGTGATTACATTATTGAAGCATCAATTGGTGAACCATCAATTTTAAACCCAATACTTGCAACTGATTCAACAAGTGGAGATATAAATTCTTTAATTTATAATGGTCTTGTCAAATATAATGAAAATTTAGAACTTGTTGGAGACCTTGCTGAAAGATGGGAGATAAAAGATGGAGGGAAAAAAATTGTCTTTCACTTAAGAAAGGGAGTTAAATGGCATGATGGTGTTGAGTTTACAAGTAAGGATGTTATTTTTACTTATAAAAAACTCACAGACCCTGATGTTTTAACCCCTTATTCAAGTGATTTCAAGATTATAAAAAAGGTAGAGGCACCTACTCCCTATACATTTATCGTATATTATGAAAAACCATTTGCACCTTCACTTGAATCATGGGGAATTGGAATTGTTGCAGCTCATATTTATAGAGAAGGTAATTTTAACACTCATCCAAGAAATAGAAATCCAGTTGGAACAGGACCCTATAAACTTGAAAAATGGAAAGCATCAGAATATCTAATATTAAAAGCAAATGATGATTATTTTGAAGGTAGACCTTATATAGATAAAGTTGTATATAGAATAATTCCTGATTCAAGCATTCAATTTTTAGAACTCAGAAAAGAAAATATTGATTTGATGGGACTTACACCGTTTCAATGGAAATTTTTAAAGAAAAAGGATTTTCTTTCTAATTTCAGAAAATACAGATATCCTTCATTTTCATATACATATCTTGGATTCAACTTAAGAAATGAACTTTTTAAAGAAAAGAAAATAAGAAGAGCAATTGCGATGGCAATAGATAAAAAGGAATTAATAGATGCTGTTTTATTCGGACTTGGAAAACCTGCAACAGGACCATTTCCACCACAGTCATGGGCATATAACTCAGATGTAAAGGATATTGAATACAATCCTGAAAAAGCAAAAAGAATTTTAGAAGAACTTGGATGGAAGGATACTGATGGTGATGGTATTTTAGAAAAGGATGGAAAGAAATTTCATTTTGTTGTCCTGACAAATCAGGGAAATAAACAGAGGGAAATTGCTGCTCTAATCATTCAGGAGAATTTAAGAAAAATAGGAATAAAAATGGATATAAGAATTGTTGAATGGTCATCATTTATCCACAATTTCATTGAAACAAGAAAGTTTGAAGCAGTGATTCTTGGATGGGCTCTATCAAGGGACCCTGACCAGTTTTCAATCTGGCATTCTTCTGAGGATAAGGAAGGTGGATACAATTTTATCGGATACAAAAATAAAGAGGTTGATAAACTTCTTGAAATTGGAAGAACAACATTTGATTTTGAAAAGAGGAAAAAAATTTACAGGAAAATTCATAAGATTTTAAATGAGGAACAGCCTTACTGCTTTTTATATGTACCTGATAATCTTGTTGTTCTTCACAAAAGATTTAAAAATGTAAAACTTACAAAAGCAGGAATATCTTACAATTTTATAAAATGGTATGTTCCTGAATCTCTACAAAAATACAGATTTTAGCCTTTATGCTCCTTTTGTGACAAGGCTTGAAAGTTGAAACATCGGTAAAAACATGCTTATTACAATTGAACCAACAAGGACCCCCATAAAAACAATAACTATTGGCTCAATCATTGAAGCAAGGGAAGCAACAGCAACATCAACCTCCTGGTCATAAAAATCAGCAATTTTTGTAAGCATTGTATCAAGATTTCCTGTTTCCTCTCCAACCCTTATCATCTGAACAACCATTGGAGGAAAAACGCCACAACTTGCAAGTGGATCTGTAATCCTTTCTCCCTCCCTTATTGACTCCCTTGCCTTCAAAACAGCATCCTCAATTACCCAGTTTCCGGAAGTTCTTGCAACTGTCTCCATTGCCTGTAAAATTGGAACTCCTGATTTTATTAAAACTCCAAATGTTCTTGTGAACTTTGCAATTGCAACCTTTTTAAAAAGAATTCCAAACATTGGAAGTTTAAGAAGAAAAGTATCAATTTTTGCCCTTCCAAACTCTGTCTTATAAAACTGTTTTACTCCAACAAAAAGCACAACAGGAATTCCAATAACAAAAAGAATATTATTTCTTAAGAAATTACTTACTCCTATCATTATCCTTGTTGGAAGTGGAAGTTCTGCACCAAATGATGAGAATATATTCTGAAATGTTGGAATAACAACTGTTAAAAGGAATATACTTATTCCAATAGCAAAAGTTAAAACAACAACAGGATAAACCATTGCACTTTTTACTTTTCCTTTCAACTTCTCACTTGCTTCAAGATATGATGATAATCTCTCTAAAATAGTATCAAGAACTCCTCCAAGTTCTCCTGCCCTTATCATATTTACATAAAGAGAATTAAATGCCTCAGGATGTTTTGCCATTGCATCAGCAATTGAAGAACCTGCTTCAATATCATCCCTAATCTTTTCAACAATTTTCTTAAAAGCCGGATTTTCTATCTGCTCTGCTAAAATTGAAAGTCCTTGAGCAACTGGAACACCAGCACTTATCATTGTTGAAAGCTGTCTTGAAAAAAGAACAATATCCTTTGCTTTAACCTTTGGTCTAAAGATATTTAATTTTTCTATAAGATTCTGTAAAGGAGACTCTTTTTGCTCATTTATTTCAAGAATTATAAATCTATGTGCCCTCAACCTATCAACTGCCTGTCTCAAATCATTTGCCTCAATTGTCCCTGAAATTGTTGAACCCTGTGGAGACCTGACCTTATATACAAAAACAGGCATAACTTCACCCCCTATCTACCAAAATTTGACCTCTCAAGCATTCTCTTTAAATCATCAACATCATGACTTAATTCAATTGCTTTTGAATATGTAATCCATTTTTTTCTATATAACTCATATATTGCCTGATTTCTCGTCTGCATTCCATATTTTCCACCTGTCTGCATTGCAGTATGAATCTGCTCAACCTTTTCTTCTCTTATGAGATTTCTTATTGCAGGAGTAACAATTAACGCCTCACATATAAGTGCAAGTCCTCCCCCCATTTTTTGAGTCAATTCCTGACAGAAAACTGCCTGTAGAACAAATGAAAGTTGGTTTCTTATCTGTGGCTGCTGATATGGAGGAAATACATCTATGATTCTATTTATTGATTGAACTGCATCAGGAGTATGAAGTGTGGCAAATACAAGATGCCCTGTTTCAGCAACTGTCAATGCTGCCTGAATTGTCTCAAGGTCTCTCATTTCTCCTATCAGAATTATATCAGGATCCTGTCTCATAACATGTTTTAATGCATCGGCAAATGTTTCAGTATCTGTCCCAACTTCTCTCTGCGATACAATACACTTTTTATGTGGATGAACATACTCAATTGGGTCCTCTATTGTAACAATATGTGCTTTTCTTCTTTCATTAAGATAGTTTATCATTGATGCAAGTGTTGTTGACTTTCCGCTTCCTGTTGGTCCTGTTACAAGGACAAGTCCTGCATTTAATTTCATAACATCATAAACACAAGGAGGAAGTCCAAGTTCTTCAAATGTGAAAAACTTATTTGGAATATGTCTTAAAGCAGCACAAACAGCTCCCCTTTCTCTATAAACATTCATTCTAACCCTTCCAACACCTTTTATTCCAAATCCAAGGTCAAGTTCATTTGTTGCCTCAAACCTTTCTTTCTGTTTATCTGTAAGAAGCGAATAGATAATTCTCTGAGTATCTTCTGGAGTTAAAGGGTCATATGAAAGAGGAACAAGTTCTCCATCAATTCTTAATATTGGAGGAGCATTGTCAACAATATGCAAATCACTTGCTCCCCTTTCAACCATCTCCTGAAGAAGTTTATCAATTGTAACCATTACTCTTTATCAGCAAATGTAACCCTGAGAACCTCCTGAACAGTCGTTTTACCATCAAGGAGTTTTTTAAGTGCTGCCTCTCTCAAAGTCATCATTCCATTCTTTCTTGCAACCTGCTTTATAACATGTGTCGGAGCCCTTTCAAGAACAAGTTCCCTTATCTCGTCATTAACCTCCATTACCTCAAAGCATGCCTCCCTTCCTTTATAACCTGTATTTGTGCAATAATCACAACCAGTCCCTCTATAAAGTGTAACTTTCTTTTTTCCTGCTAACTGCTCTTCCTTTACACCAAGATGGAGTAATTTCTCCGCATCAACCTCGACAGGCTCCTTACATTTTGGACATATAAGACGGACAAGACGCTGTGCTATTACCATAACAACAGTTGATGTTGTTAAAAATGGCTCTATTCCCATATTATTAAGTCGTGTCATTGCTCCTGGTGCATCATTTGTATGAAGTGTTGAAAATACAAGGTGTCCTGTCAATGCAGCATTTATAGCTATCTCTGCTGTTTCAGTATCACGAATCTCTCCTACCATTATTATATCAGGGTCCTGACGAAGAAATGCTCTTAAACCTGATGCAAAAGTAAGACCTATTTCTGGATGGACCTGAACCTGATTTATTCCTTCAAGGACATATTCCACGGGATCCTCAATCGTAACAATATTTACCTCAGGTGAATTGAGTGTTGCAAGTGTTGAATAAAGTGTTGTAGATTTTCCACTTCCTGTTGGTCCTGTTACAAGTATTATTCCATATGGAACTTGTATATTTTTCTTATAGACCTCAAGCGATTCTGGTTCAAAACCAAGTTTTTCAAGTTCAAGTTTAAGTGCTGAAGCATCCAAAATACGCATAACAACCTTCTCTCCAAATGTTGTTGGAATTGTTGAGACACGAAGATCAACCTCTCTATTCTGAACCTTTATCTTTATTCTTCCATCTTGTGGAAGGCGTTTTTCAGCAATATCAAGACGAGCCATTATCTTTAAACGGGAAATAATAGCATTCTGAAGCTTCTTTGGAGGTGCTGTCACCTCATGCAAAACTCCATCAATTCTATATCTAACCCTTAATGCTTTCTCATATGGCTCAATGTGAATATCACTTGCTCCTGCCTGAACTGCACTTGAAAGGAGCAAATTTACAATCCTTACAACAGGCGCCTCTTCTGTCTGTGCCTCAAGAGCAATTACATCTCCTTCCTCTTCACTTTCTTCAACAAGTTCAACATCATCTCCTCCAGGAGTTACCTCTGGTTCTTCCATTTCCTTAAGTATATCATCAATCGTTTCTTTTGCTCCATAATACTTATCTATTGCATTCTTTATTTCTGATTCACTTGCTATAACAACCTTTATATCCTTTCCTGTCATCATTCTCAAATCATCTATTGCAAAAACATTCAATGGGTCACTCATTGCAATTGTCAAAACATTTCCTTCAAGTGAAATTGGAATAAGTTTCTGAGTCCTTACAATACTTTCTGGAACCATTTTTATTACTTTCTCGGGTATCTCTCCATATTCACTTAATGAAACATAACTTACTCCACACTGCTTTCCAAGAAATGCAAGAAGGACATCCTCTGTTATATATCCAAGAGCCATCAAAATCTCACCAAGTTTTCCACCATGTTTTTTCTGCTCCTCAAGTGCCTCTTCAAGTTGCTCAGGAGTAATTATCCCAACTTCAACAAGAAGATCTCCAAGGCGCTTCTTTATTGGCCTTTTCTCAGGCATCTCCTTTGCCATAATTTCACCTCTATTTCAAATTTTTCTAACTATTATTATACTTTAACTTCTTTAAACTGTCAAGGTAGGATTTTTATTTTCCTGTAATATCCTTTTTAAAAACTCATCAAAGGAAATACTTCCCCTGTCCCCCCTTCCATATTCCCTTATCGAAACATTTCCTTTTTCTTTTTCCTTCTTCCCACATATAACAGTATATGGAATTTTTTCCATTTCCGATTCTCTTATTTTTTTATTAAGAGTAATATTCCTTGAATCAAGTTCAACCCTTATTCCACTTTTCTTTATCCTCTCATAAACATTCTTAGCATAATCAAGAACATCATCTGTAATATTCAAAACTCTTACCTGAACAGGTGCCAGCCAGAAAGGAAAAGCACCTTTATAGTGCTCAATTAATACACCAAAGAACCTTTCAATTGAACCAAAAATTGCTCTGTGAATTAAATATGGTCTTTCCTCCTTTCCCTCCTTATTTATAAAAAAAACATCAAATCTTTCTGGAAGATTAAAATCAAACTGAATTGTTGAACACTGCCATAACCTTCCAAGAGCATCCTTTACCTTAACATCAATCTTTGGCCCGTAAAAAGCACCTCCTCCCTCATCAATTTCGTAATCAAGACCTGCTCTCTCAATTGCCTCTTTTAAAGCATTTTCTGCCTTTTCCCAGTCCTCTATTTCTCCTATAAATTTTTCTTCGGGTCTAGTTGCAAGATATAGTTTAAAATCCTCAAAACCAAATGCTTTAAGAATACTTATACTGAAATCAAGAACCCTTATAACCTCCTCTGAAACATTTTCTTTTTGAACAAAAATATGAGCATCATCAATTGTAAAACCCCTTACTCTTAAAAGACCATGTAAAACACCACTTTTCTCATATCTATAAACAGTACCAAGTTCTGCATATCTTAAAGGAAGTTCCCTGTAGGAGTGAATTTTTGTCTTATATATGAGAATATGTCCTGGACAGTTCATCGGTCTAATTCTATAAGGAACATCATCTATAAGCATTCTGGAATACATAAATTCAGAATAATTTTTAAGGTGTCCTGAAATTTCATAAAGTTTCTCCTGTGCTATATGTGGTGTATAGATAAGTTGATAACCGTTCTCAAGATGTGCTTTCTTCCATAAATCCTCAATAATACTTCTTACAATAGATCCTTTTGGATGCCAGTAAATAAGTCCAGGTCCTGCCTCTTCAGGATGAATACTAAAAAACTCAAGTTCTCTTCCAAGTTTTCTATGATCTCTTTTCTTTGCTTCTTCCCTCTTTTTTAAAAACTCCTCAAGTTCCTCTTTAGTAAAAAATGCCGTCCCATATATTCTTTGAAGCATCTTATTCTTCTCATCACCTCTCCAGTAAGCACCTGCAACATCAAGAAGTTTAAAAAATTTCACTTCTCCAGTTGATGAAACATGCGGTCCACGACAGAGGTCATAAAAACCATTATGTTTATAAATTGAAACCTCTTCATCCTCTATTTCATTAAGAATTTCAACCTTATATATTTCATTTTTTTCCGAGAAAAATTTTTTTGCCTCCTCTCTTTTCATCATTATTTTCTCAAAAGGATAATCCTTTTCTATAAATTCCTTCATCTTATCTTCAATCCTTTTTAAGTCCTCAGGAGTAAATGGTTTCTCCACATCAAAATCATAATAAAAGCCATCCTCAATTGCAGGCCCTATTCCAAGTTTTGCATCAGGATATAGTTCCTTTACTGCAGAAGCCATTATATGAGAGGCAGAGTGTCTTAAAATTTCAAGATTTTTTTCCATAAAAAAATTTATAAAATGCCCGGTAGAGGACTCGAACCTCTGACCCCCACGATGTCAACGTGGTACTCTAACCAACTGAGCTAACCGGGCACATCTTTAAACTTCTTAAGGCGCGGAGAGGATTCGAACCTCCGAATAGCGGTTTTGCAGACCGCCGCCTTAGCCGCTTGGCTACCGCGCCCTCTACAAAAAACTCTTTAAAATTATAGCTTTTTTCAAGCTCTTTTTTAATATCCTTCTTTTCTTCCCCACTTGGTGTCCATATGG
>QMOP01000041.1 GCA_003650255.1 Caldisericota bacterium | reverse complement strand
GTATCTTTTGTCTGGAATTAAAAAAATCTTTAAAAATTCTAAGATATTTTTTGGAACATTTCCATCTGAAGTAAGACCTGATTATGTTGATGAGGATGTTCTTAAAATCATTAAAAAATTTGTATATAACAGGAAAATCATAATTGGAGCTCAATCTGGTTCAGAAAGAATTTTAAAAATTTATAAACGGGCTCATAGCGTTTCTGATATTTTAAATGCTGTTTACCTCTGTAAAAAGTTAAACTTTGAAGCACAGGTTGATTTTATATTTGGTTTTCCTGAAGAAAATGAAGAGGATTTGAATGATACTTTGAAAATTATTAAAGAGATAGTTAAACTGGGAGGAAGAATTCATGCACACTACTACATTCCACTTCCTGGAACAGAATCTGAAAATAAAAGAGCAAAAGAAATTCCAGAATGGTTTAAAAAAGAGATTTTAAAACTTGAGGGAAAAGGGAAAATATTTGGAAAATGGAAAACTCAGATGTTATACCAGATTTTGTAATCAATATATGAGGGACTTGTTGAAAAGATTATTATAAGAATTATGGAAGGAATAAGTAAAATATATGAAGTAAAAAAGGAAATGGGTAGAAGTATAAGTCCAGCAGTCCTTAATAAGAAATAAATCTTTGATCTTTTATAGCCCCCTACATCATCAAATTTATGTTTTCTTAATACATTGTATGAAATAAGAATTGAAATTCTTAATATTTCATCAACAATCCTTTTAATCTCATCATATTTCCTCATTTCTTTTATAAGAGAATATACTTCTTTAAGTGATAATTCCTCCGGTTCTGGAAGATAAAATTTATAAGACGAAATTCTTTCCTCAATAAAATCATGTTTCCCACCAGCAGTTATCAAAGAATCTTGAATAAAATGAAGTGCCTTTCCAAGATGATAACATGCTTTGATTCTTTCTCCCTGATTAAAATATCTTTTTGCTCTTATAATTTCATCAAAAATCTTATACTTTTTTCTGTAATGATGCGCCTCTCCCCTTCCCCTTGTAATATCTGGTTCAATTATCCCTTTTAAAAGAGCATTCTTTTCTTTATCCGAAAGATTTAACTTTTTTGAAATTTCTTCAGCAACCCTTTTATGGTCCTTACCATACATTTAACTCTTTTTCCTTAAAATAGTTTCTTTCTCAAACTCTTTTCTCATAAATGGATAATCAAGATTGTAATGAAGTCCTCTTGATTCTTTCCTCTTCATTGCACTTCTTATTACAAGGAAAGAGACAATTGAAATATTTCTCAACTCTATTAAATCCTTATTTATTATAAAATCCCAGTAATACTTATTTATCTCCTTTAAAAGAAATTTAATTCTACCATAAGCCCTTTCAAGCCTTTTATTAGTTCTAACAATTCCAACATAGTTCCACATAATCCTTCTTATCTCATCCCAGAGATGTGAAATAACAACAAGCTCATCAGGATCTTTTGCATTTCCAGGATTCCATGGAGGAAAATGAGGAATCTTTACTTTCTCTTTAATCTCATTCCTTATACTCTCACTCGCATTTTTTGAAAAAACAAGACATTCAAGAATAGAATTTGAAGCAAGACGATTTGCTCCATGAAGTCCTGTATAGGAAACCTCACCTATTGCATAAAGTCCATCTATATCTGTTTTTCCATTTTCATCCACATAAACTCCTCCACAACTGTAATGTACAGCAGGAACAACTGGAATTGGTTCCTTTGTCATATCAATACCAAGTTCCTTCAATCTTCTATATAAATATGGAAACTTCTTTTTTACAAAACTCCTTCCTTTCCAGGAAATATCAAGTAGAACATAATCATCTCCTGTCTTCTTTAACTCTTCATCTATTGCCCTTGCAACAACATCCCTTGGAGCAAGTTCTCCATCTGGGTGATATTTCTTCATAAACTCCTTTCCACTTTTTGTAAGAAGTTTTCCTCCTTCCCCTCTTACTGCTTCAGATATAAGAAGATTTCTCTCCTTTAAGTGATAAAGGATTGTTGGATGAAACTGTATAAACTCCATATTTGCAACTCTTGCACCTGATCTCCAGCACATTGCAATTCCATCACCTGTTGCCGTATCTGGATTTGATGTATAAAGATAAATCTTTCCCATTCCACCTGTTGCAATTACTGTAAATTTTGAAGTAAATTTTTTGACACCTCCTTCTTTTATATCAAGAACATATGCTCCATAACATCTTTTTCCTTTTATAAGCAAATTCACTGCCATATGATTCTCAAAAATTTTTACATTTCTTTTTTCATATAAACTTTCAAGCAACCTTTCAATTATTGCTCTTCCAGTATAATCCTTAACATGAAAAATCCTCCTTTCAGAATGACCACCTTCAATATGAAGATCATAACCCTTTCCTTTCTTCGTAAATTTTACACCGAAATCTTCAAGTTTCTTTATATGAAAGGGAGCATTTCTTACAACCATCTCAACAACATTCCTTTTATTCAAAAAACATCCTGCCTTTAAAGTATCACCTATATGCTTTTCAAACGAATCTCTCCTTAAATAAACAGACGCTATACCACCTTGAGCGAGAAAACTGCTTGAGGTAATTATTTTATCTTTGGTTATAATGTTTACCCTGTATTCAGAAGGAAAAAGAAGAGAAAAATAAATCCCTGAAAGACCACTTCCTATTACTAAAACATCTGACTCAATTTCCACTTTGAATTTCAAAATTCTTCAATATTGAATCAAGTTTTTCATTTATTTCATTTATTAAACCATCATCCACTCTTCCTCTTAAACTTTCAATCCTTTTCTTTATTTCTCCTATTTTTCTTCTATCCTCATCAATCCAGGATGCAAACCTGTTTCCCATCTCTTCAATAAGAGAGGCAAGTTCCTTTAACTGATCATGTCTTCTCAATTTTATTCTTCCTCCCAATTTTCCCTGTTTCATAACCTCAATCACTCTTTCAAGTGCATAGATTGGACCAACAAGTCGGTGAAATAAAAATATACTCTGAATAGTAAAACCAACAAGAATAATAAATAAAATCCACAAAAAACTCTTTGTAATTTCATCCTTTAATGCAGTTACCTCTCCAAGTGATAGATTTTCTGTAAAAGGGGATGTCATAAGTTTATGTGTCATTATGAAATATGTCAAAACTCCTGTAATAAGAATTAGAAGTGCAGTAAAGATAACATATTTTAACTGAAGCTCTGGCTTTACCAAAAATCTTCTTCTCATCTTCCCTCCTTCTCAAGGAAACTCCATACAATAGGAGAGGCAATAAAAATGGAAGAGTATGTTCCAATTATAATTCCAAATAAAAGTGTTATTGAAAAGTCATGAATGACTTCTCCACCAAAAAAGAAAAGTGCAAGAACAACAAGAAGTGTTGTTATTGAAGTTATAAGTGTTCTTGAAAGGGTCTGTCTTATACTCAAATTAAATATCTCTTTTAAATCCTTTCCACCTTTAAGTCGTAAATTCTCCCTTATTCTATCATAGACAACAATTGTATCATTAACAGAGTATCCAGCAAGAAGCAATAACCCACTTACAACAACAAGTGAAATTTCACATCCAACAAGATTCAGTAACCCAAATGTTATGAAAACATCGTGAACAAGTGCAATAACAGCAGAAACTCCCCAGATTGTTCCTTTAAATCTTATTCCGATATAAACAATTATACCGAGAAAAGCAAAAATAAACGCCTTTAATGCAAGTTTTATTAAATACTTTCCAACAACAGGACCAACCATCTCAATCCTTTCTATAATAACATCAGGATCAATTTCCTTAAAAAGATTCTCTATCCTGAAACTCAAATCTTCACTTTTCTCCATCACTGGAAATCTAAAAATAAATGAATTACTACCAATAACTTCCTGAATATTTGTATCCTTAAATCCATTTTTCTCCAAAACCTCTCTTATCTTCTCAACCTTAATTTCTTTCTTAAATCTAAGTTGAACAAGTGTTCCACCTCTGAAATCTATTCCAAAATTTCCACCTTTTTTCTTCCAAACCTGAAATATACCGATAAAAATCAAAACACCCGATATTACAAAAGCAATCCTTCTATAACCTATAAAATCCATCATTTCATTACACCTTACCTGCCCGACGGCAGGCGGGCACCTTATACTTTACACTTACTTTCATATCGGCAATCTCTCCCACTTTCTTCTACCAAGTATAATCTCCCAGATTGTCTTTGTAACAAATATTGCAGTAAACATACTAACAATTATTCCAAGGGTGAGAGTAACAGCAAAACCTTTTATTGGGCCTGTTCCAAACTGAAAAAGAAATATTGCAGCAATTAAGGTTGTAATATTTGCATCCATTATTGTGTGAAACGCCTTATCATATCCAGAATCAATTGCACTTCTTACTGTCTTACCTGCCCTTAACTCCTCCTTAATTCTCTCATATATCAAAACATTAGCATCAACTGCCATTCCAATAGTAAGAATTATACCAGCAACTCCTGGAAGAGTAAGGGTTGCCTTAAGTAATGCTAAAAAAGAAACAAGGAGAAATAAATCAAGAATGAGTGCAAAATCTGCTAAGATTCCACCAAGTTTATATCTTATAATCATAAAAATAATTACTAACACTCCACCAATTAATGCTGCATTTACCCCTTTTCTTATAGAATCTGAACCAAGTGTAGGTCCTATGGTCCTATTCTCTATAACCTTAACAGGTGCAGGAAAAGCACCTGCTCTCAAAACTATAGCAAGATTTCTTGCCTCATCCATTGTAAAATTCCCTTCAATTATCGCTCTGCCATCTGGAATTCTTGTTCTTATGACAGGAGCACTCTTAACAACTCCATCAAGAATTATTGCAAGTCGCCTGTTAATATTTTCAGAAGTAACTTTTGAAAAAATCTTTGCTCCCTCTTTATTGAATTCAAGTGAAACATAAGGCATATTATAAACTCCACCAATCCTCACCCTTGCATCTTTCAAATATGATCCTGTGATCTCCGGTTCCTTCTTAACAAGGAATTTCTCCCCTTCCTCACTTTCAAGAAGTTCATATCCTTCAGGAATTTTTCCTTCAATTGCATCCTTCAATTTTTCTTCATTTACAAGTTTAAATTCAAGAAGTGCTGTTTTTCCAATAATTTCAAGCGCACTCCTCGGATCTTTTATTCCTGGAAGTTGAACAACAATCCACTTTTTACCCTGCCTTGCAATTAATGGTTCTGAAACACCAAACTGGTCAACTCTGTTTCTTATTATCTCAATTGCTCTTAAAACAGCATCTTCAACTGTTGTTCCCTCTGGAATTTTACTCTCTTCAATTTCAAGAACAAGATGCATTCCTCCTTTTAAATCAAGTCCTAATTTAAGAATTTTATCAACAATCGGGTCCCTTAACTTTATTAAATTTTCCCTTTCCAATTCATCCTTTGAATACCAGGAAAGTGTGGGATAGATTGAATAAAATCCAAGAAATAAAACTCCAAGTATAATTATAATTCTTATCTGAATCCTTGTGCTCACAGCATCCTCACATCATTTATAAAAATATGAAATCTTCCTTTAAGGACATTAGCAGAACGTCTGCATATAAGCATCCTTGAAAGAAATATCTCAAAATACTCAAAAGGAGACGAAATCTCCTCATCAATTTTTAAAATCAGTGAAATATCTCTTGTGGATTTTTCAACTTTTAAATCCGATTCAATAACAGCATAATTTACTCTGTCATGAATATCAAATTTAATCTCATCTGGATTTCTCACTCTTGATCTGTGGACATCGGATTTATCACCAATTATAAGTGCTGCACTTACAGGATGCGTGGGATCTCCTGTTTCTTCTTCATGATTTCCTATTGCCTGCATAACAATTGCTATCTCCTCTTCATTGAAATTTAAATCATCAAGAATGTCCTTTGCAAGAATTGCAGAGGTTGAACCATGTGTCTCCCTTGAAATAAGGTTTCCTATATCATGGAGATAACCTGAAATCCAGGCAAGTTCCTGATAATTTTCAGGATAACCAAGTTCCCTTAAAACCTTCTCTGCATTTTCACTTACAACAGTTGCATGCCTTTTTCCATGTTCAGTATATCCAAGTTCTGCCATATGTCTGTCTGCTGCTTCTAAAAATTTTTCTGTGAGTTCATGGTTCTTCACAAATTCCTTTCTCGTCATAAAACTTTCTGAATGCTTGATTTAAGAACCTTTATTTTAACATTTGGAGCAACTTCAAGTAATACCTTATCATCCTCTATTTCAAAAATAACCCCTATTATTCCTCCACTTGTTATAACTCTATCTCCTTTTTTAAGTTTCTTAAGCATTTCCTGATGCTCTTTAATCCTCTTACTCTGTGGTCTTATAAGGATGAAATAAAAAAGAATAAATAGAATTATTACTGGCATAAAACCTGCAAATGGTGATGGCTGTTGAGGGGTGCTACTTTGAGCAAAAAGTAATTCAATCATTTTCCTCTTCCTCCTTCTTATAAGAGTTCAAAAAATCTTTCTTGAACTCTAAAAACCTATCCTCTTTTATTGCATTACGAATATTATTCATTAAGTTTAACATAAAATGGATATTATGTAAAGAATTTAAATAAAGACCAAGAATTTCTCCTGCTTTAAAAAGATGGTGAATATATGCTTTTGAAAAATTCTTACAAGTGTAACATGTGCAATTTTCATCAGGGGGAGAAAAGTCATCCTTATATTTTGCATTTTTTATAACAACCTTCCCTTTTGATGTAAAAAGTTGACCATTTCTTCCATTTCTTGTAGGAAGGACACAGTCAAACATATCAATTCCATTCTCAACTGCCATAATCATCTCTTCAGGAGTTCCCATTCCCATAAGATACCTTGGTCTATCTTCAGGAAGAAATGAAACAGTGTGGGGAATTAGTTCCCATCTTGTATCAAAATCCTCTCCAACACTGAATCCTCCAAGGGCATATCCATCAAACCCAATATCAAGTAATTCAAGTGCTGAAATTCTTCTTTCCTCCTTATTCATTCCTCCCTGAACTATTCCAAAAAGAAACTGATCTCTCTTTTTATTCTTCAAATAGTGTTCCTTACTCCTCTTTGCCCATTCTGTTGTTCTTTTTCTTGCTCTTATAACCCTTTCAGGAGGAGCTGGATATTCAATACATTCATCAAGAACCATTATTATATCACTTCCAAAGATAATCTGATACTCAATAACAACCTCTGGAGTAAAAAAATGTTTTGTTCCATCAATATGTGATTGAAACTCAACTCCATCATCAGTAATTTTTCTTAAATCTGATAATGAAAAAACTTGATAACCTCCTGAATCAGTAAGTATTGGTTTGTTCCATGAGATAAATTTATGAAGAGAGCCTGCTTTTTTTATAATCTCAATTCCTGGTCTTAAATAAAGGTAATATGTATTTGAAAGAATGATTTGAGTTCCAATCTCCTCAAGGTCTTTATGTGGAATTGTCTTAACTGTTCCTTGAGTTCCAACAGGCATAAAACATGGTGTCTCAACAGTACCATGTGGTAGAATCAATTTCCCTGCTCTTGCTTTTGTATTTTTTTCTCTTTTCTCTATGAGAAAATTCATATACCAAGAAGCATCTTTGCTATCTCAAAATATAATATAAGAGCTGTTGCATCAACAACAGTTGTAATAAAAGGAGATGCAGCAACAGCAGGGTCAAGACCAAGAAATGTAAAAACAAATGGTAGAACCGTTCCTGTTAAATTTGCTGCTGTTATTACAAGTAAAAGTGTAAGAGCAACTGTTATTCCAAGTTTCAAATTAAACCCACCTAAAATTTGAGTTGCTCCAAAAGCAACAATTCCCATTATACTTCCTATAAGAACTCCAACCCTTATCTCTTTCCATATCACCCTTAAAACATCCTTTAAAGTAACCTGCTTAAGTGCAAGCGCTCTAACCATGAGAGAAAGTGCCTGCTGTCCAACATTTCCACCAGAATCCATAAGCATTGGAATAAATGCTGAAAGTATTATTATTTTTTCTAAGACAGTGGAATATCCTTTAAGAATTCTTCCAGAAACAAATGTTCCTATCAAAAGAAGAATAAATAACCATGGAATTCTTGCCCTTACAAGAAAAGGAATTGACACTTCAGAATAATTTATCTGAGCAAGTTCATCTGCTTCTGAAATCTTTCCAAGTCCATAAATATCCTCACCTGCCTCTTCACTCATAACATCCATTATATCATCAACAGTTATTATTCCAACTAAAACATTATTATCATCAACAACAGGAGCACATAGAAGGTCATATTTTCTAAAAATCCTTGCAACCTCTTCCCTATCAACATTAACATTTATCTTTATAAGTGCAACTGGTTTCATTATATCTTCAATTTTTGCCTCAGGCGAAGCAGTAAGAAGTGATTTTAAAGAAACCCCTCCTATAAGTTTTCCGTTTTCATCCACAACATAAACAGCATATAAGTTTTGCGCTTTAAGTTTAAAACCATTTCTCTGTATATGAAGAAGTGCCTCCTTTGCTTTCATATCTTTGTTAAGTGTTATGAAATCTGTTGACATTATTCCACCTGCTGTGTCCTCTGGATAAGAAAGAAGTTTCTTTATATCCTGTTTATCCTCCTCCTTTATAAGTGAATATAAATTCCTCCTTAATTCCTCTGAAAGTTCACCAAATAAATCTGCCCTTTCATCTGATTCCATATCTTCAATAAGTGTCTTTATATTATTTGAATCAAGCGAAGATAAAAGTTCCTTCCGAATTTCTGGAGAAAGGTTCTCAAAGACCTCACATGCTTTCTCATGGGAGAGAAGTTTAAATATTATGATAAACTCACTTTTTGAAAACTTTGAAAAATTTTCTGCAATATCAACAGGATGAAGTTTCTCTAAAATACGTTTCAATCCTTCATAATCCTTTTTTCTCAAAAGATCCTTTATTTCAGGATAAAAAAGAGCAAATTCATTTAAAGAACCCAACCTATTCATTTTTCTCAATTCTCAAAAGTTTTATCATCTTCCTATC
>QMOP01000040.1 GCA_003650255.1 Caldisericota bacterium | reverse complement strand
TTATCCCAGCAAAACAATTATCTTCCCATTTAGCTCTAACTTTTACAAATTGGTTTCTTGAGTATCTTATTAAAATGGGACCTTTACCTACCCCTCCTTGACCTTCTTTACTATGATGCTCTTCTTCCTCTTTTTCTTCTATTCCGCTTACTATTATCTTATAATCAAACTTCCTGTAATCCTCTCCTTCTCCTCTCTGCCTCCAAGAAAACCATAATCCTCCTTCTGCGTTGTTATCTGGAAATTCCACTAACTCAGGTGGGTGGGGCAGAACTGCTGGGTATGTGCTTATATTGCTTTCATTTCCAACATTATCAATTGCATAAAAGTAAATATGATGAACTCCAGAACTTAATCCAAGTAAAAACTGCTCTCTTACTTCATCCGCTTCATAACTTACCCAATCTCCATCATCTATCTTTACTTTTATCTCCTTCACCCCACTTTCATTGTCTGTTGCTGTTATCCTGTAATAATAATCCTCATATACATAACCCTTATCTATCTTCCCTTCTACAATTATTTTTACATCTGGAGGAGTTCCATCTACATTTATCTCCATCTCAATTTCTCTTGATTTATTTCCTGCAAAATCTATAGCGTAATAACTGATTCTATGTGTTCCTGATGAAAAAGTTAAAGGCTGAGTATATAAAAGATAATCCACATCTGTCTCTGTCTTATAGTAAATTCTATCTTTATCAGTTAATCCAATAAAGTCATTCTCAAGACAAAACTCTGTCTCTGGAGAATACCATGCTTTTACTTCCACTGCTTTTGTGCTTATACTTATTACCTGTGAAACTACTCCTGCAGTCCCTTCTTGAGGTAATTCTGTTGTTGCTACAGGAATTGTATCTATTACTACATAATACTCTCCGCTTGCTGGATTTCCTGCCATGTCTTTCCCTGTTATGATTATTTTTGTTAGACCATTTGGCGTATTTCCATCAATTATCAAACTTCCTGTATATTTTATTCTGTCTGTTATGTCCCGATATAAACTCTCTAAAATTCCTTTTGCTTCAACCTCAAAATTTAATTCCTCCATCTGTTCGCTCGTTCCTACCTCTATTTCACTAACCCCTAAGGGTATCCAGTATCTCTCATTCTCATCTTTGTTTAATTCAATACCTGCACTTGTTATTGTCATTGTTGTAATTTCAGGGGTTTTATCGTTATCAACTATAATTTCTAATTCTGCTGTTGCTTGATGATTATCCACATCTGAAATATTTACTGTTAAAGTATAGACCCCATCCAAAACTTCCGTGGTATCCCATATCCCATTATTCCACCCAGATATTAAATCACTTCCCGAACTTAGTAAAGAAGCATCTCCATATAGCTTATATTCATGATATCTCTCCGAAGCAGAACCAGTCATTTTTACATAGCCATAGATTATATCCTGCTTTGTTGTTTTATCACTCTTTGCTATTGTCTTAAATTCTATTCTATACATCTCCTGGCCGTCTATTAAATAATTAGCTGAATATATCCCGTAAGTATTTGTTATCCATTGATTTTGACTGTCCCTTGCTAAAACTGTAAACTTTACATTCCCTTCAACCGGAGAAATGGCACTGTTTGGTTTATATATTCCCGCATCTTCTATCAGGTTTATTTCTTGAACTCTAGCATCATTTTGATCATATATTTTTATTTTCTTAAAATATGGATATCCATCATCAAAATGTTTATCATCTTGAAAGCAATAAATTAATGGATTAATATAAACATCTCCTTCTTTTACCTCATAATGTAGATGATTTTTAGAATCCGTTTCTGCTAATATATCACCCTTATAAATTACTTGTCCAGGTACTGATAACTGCTTGTTTTGTATATGAATATAAGCTGTTTTTGTATCAAATACTCCTTCATGACTAAGAATAACAAAATCATTACCAATATCCCCATCACTCCTTATATACCCCTTATCAGCAGCATAAATTTTTGTACCTTTTGAGCCATCAATATCAATCCCTGTATGAAACCGCGTTGGTATACCGTCTGCAACAGGGCGTGGATCACCAAATACACTATTAATCTGAGTATGTTCCCAATCCATTGGCCATCTTAACCACAGAATTGGCGGGTCAAATCCAAGATAATAATAACTTTCCACTTCTACCTTCTCATTGTATGGATCTTGGGCAGATATTTTTACTCTTATCTGATCATAAACTAAATTATTCTCGTCATTCGGAATTTTTACTGTAAAAGAATAATCTCCAGTTGACTGACCAGTAAGTGTCGCCGAAGAAATAGGAATTCCACTCCTTATATTTTTTACTTCCCATTCCACTTTCATAACATTTCCGTCAGATATAGAATAATTGAAGGTTACCTCCTCTCCAGGGTCTATATTATCGCCATCTATAACAGGCTCAAGAATTGTTACTACTGGTTGGGTAGTGTCATTGGGAATTCCTTTTTTAGTATCCGAATAATAGCTCCTATTCCCTGCATTATCCTCTGCCTGAACTCTAAAATAATATCTAACTCCTGTTATCAAACCTTTTGCTGTATAGTAATTATTTGTTGTGGTATCTTCCTGTTTATTCTGTGTAAACTCACTATCAGTCGCCCATTCAACTTTGTAATGTTTCACTCCACTCCCTGTATCTGTTGAACTATTCCATGTTAAATTTAACTCTACTCCTGTCCCCGGGTCTGTTATATTTAGATTTGAAGGAGTTGTAGGTGGTTGAGTATCTTTTTTAAATGTTATACTATCAGAAGCACTTAACCCAACTTTATCATAAACCCTGATATAAATTGTATTACTTCCTTCACTTAAACTTGACCAGGGAACTCCCCAGTTTGTTGTATATGAATAGCAATCAGTTGTAAAAATATTTATCCATGCTCCATCAGAACCGATTTTATATTGAGCATAATCCAATCCGCTTTCATAATTCCCCTCTTCATCAACATCCACAAAATCTACATCTATTACATTCCCGGGATCAGATTTATACCATCCAGTAGTTGGGTATTGAGATTGCCAAACCTCTATAGTAGGATTTGTAGTATCATAAGGATATGTTATTGTCAACTTACATTCTGATGAACTCCCTCCATAAGAACTCTTTACTATTATATAGTAAGTCTCTGTTCCAGAAGGAGATACTGAATATGATATGCTTTCATCTAAGTTGCCCGGATTTCTTGACGAAGCCACTTCATTAAATCCTGCGTCCAAAAGTTCCAAATCATAATTACATCCCTCAGGAATATTTTCAAGAGTAACAGAAATATTGCCGGTATAATTAACTTGTTTAGTATATGATTTTGAATCATTATCTCCCCCAAGTGTAAAGTAATAAATATCTGTATCAGCGTCTATGTTGGTATTCCATAAGAATAAATAAGTAAAAATCAAGAATAATTTAATTTTTAACTTCATTCCTTACTTTTTCCTTCTTCAAGTTTTTTCAATACCTCTGGATGAATGATTGGGAATCTTCTTAGTATCCTCTCTTTTCCCCGGATTAATGTTCCACCTCCAAAACCATCTTTTACTTCAATATACCATCTATCTTTAACATAGGAGAGGTGCCCCATCAAATTGTGCTTCACTTCAAATTCAACTAACTCCATCTCAATCCTTGTCCCCATCCGTATATCAATATGATCTTTTATTTTCCTCTCAATCCTTTTAAGTTCTTTTAGCGCATGCTTATTTAATCCTCTTTCTTTAGCTGTCTCTCTAATTTCTCGTACTTTCTCTCTTAAATACTTTAACATCTTCTTCTGCTGCTTTACTTCCTGTGGAATCTTTTTTTCTTCTATTATCGCTTTCTTTTTCTCTCTCAATTTTTCTAAAACCTTCCTCTGTTTTTTCAAAAATTCTTTTGCTCCTTTCACAGTGAATATATATTTCTCTACTTTCCCTTCATATTCTGTTGTTATAAATATCTTACTTCCATCCTCACTAAATTTCATTTCTTTTACAGGGCAAACCACTATACTACTGCCACTCTTCAATCTTTTCCATCTCCATACATATCCTTCTATCGGAAGCATAATACTTCCAATCTTTTTTCCTGTTTTTACTTCATATATATCTATAAATGGCTTAATGAAATCTTCTAAATGAAAGGATAACTCTCTCTTTGATAATTTATCTTCACTAACTCCCATAATCCTGTAGTATTCTTTTACTAATTCTCTAGTTGGAAGATTTTTCCTTAATTCATCACTCTCAAAATGAGGAGGGCGTCGTAGAGCAGCTAAATATTTTTCATCCGGACTATAACTTATCGCTCTACTCTTACAGATAAGCTTTTCTGCTTTGATACTAAAAACTATATAGGTTATTTTACCTTTCCTCTTTTCTTTGCCTATCATTAATTTCAGTTTTGGTGAAAATTCTAATGTATCTTTCTCTCCACCAAGAAAATGTCCTTCATATTCCATCTCTGAAACTAACTTACCTTTTTTGTTAATAACCAAAATATTAATAATCAATGGTGGAGGAACTAATTCCTGGGGATACAATACCAAACCTACTAATTCTCCTTGTTTAGAAATTCCTGCACTTCCACTTGGATATCTCCCATATCGCTCTTTAAACCATTTAAGACTTTTTTCCCAAAGCACCTTAAGATTAACATTATCAAAAAGAATTATTTTTTCATCTTCTGAATATCCACTAGGTCCCCAGGGCCTAATAAGAGTACAACTTTTATCCTCTGAAATGTAAATTCTAACATCCTCATATTCTTTTATAATTTTACCGGTATTTTTATCAAACAATTTAAAATATTTTGCTTCATCAGCATATATCTTTTCTATCTTTAAATTTCTTGCAATTATTTCCTCCCTTTGAGGATTCATTAATGCTTCTTCATATGCCTTGTATGCTTCAATATCAAAATTAGTCTTCTTTTGTGATGGAGAACCTGTCTTTCTCTCCTTTGCCACTTCACTTGTCTGTTCAGGTATCTCTTTCTTCTCAGCATAAACCGTCATCACAAAAATAAATAAAATCAAAATTATCTTCCTCACTTTATCCTCCTCTTGATTTTTGGTTCGAAAAATGCATATTAATCCTTATCTTCCTCATTTTCCCTCTCACGGCTTCGTCATCCCGGGTTATTCCCGGGAAGCATTGTCATACCACAGGGAAAATAAACGATGAGAGAAATAAACTCTGCTGGTGGCAGGCTGATTCTTTGTAGACTGGAGGAAATTAATGGTGGCTAAACTGATAGAATAAGAGAATAATTCTCTTTTATCTCCTCCCATCGCTAATTTTAAATTAGTAAATCTTTATTCCGTTGTCAAGATAAATTTTCCAATTTCTGGAATTAAAATTTAAATCCCGACGGGAAAAAGGTTAATTTTACTTTTTTCTGTATAATGCCAAATCTATTTTTGGGAGAAAATAAATAACGTCCTTTTTCTTCAGGTTTTCCTTCTAAATATAGGACAACATCTACCAGATGTTCAAGTAGTGAGGGGCCGGTGATTTTACCTGATTTGGTTAAATGTGAGATTAAAATTATGGCTAACTCTTTACTTCTTGCAAGGGATACTACTTCTAAGGTTATTGCTTTTAACTGACTGTAACTTCCTGGAAGGGCATTTACTCTTTCATCATAAAGCCGATTAATGGAATCGAGAATAAGTAATTTAGGATTGAGTTTGAGAGTATAATCTATAATCTCTGTTAATTCAGTTTTTGTGAACAGATAAAGATATTTTTCTCTTATTTTTAATCTTTTTATTTTTAGATTTAATTGTTTTATTGTTTCTTCGGAAGAGATATAGAGTGTAAAACCATATTTTTGGGAAAATCTTGCTCCTAATTGTAAGGCAAGGGTGGATTTTCCTATGCCATGTTTTCCTCCTAAAAGAATTACACTTCCTGAATAAATTCCTCCTCCAAGGAGATTATCTAAAGATTTTATTTTTAATGGATAAAATTTTACTCTTTCGGTTTTTAAATGGGTAATTACTTCTGGTTTTTCTTCTTCATCAAAGGTTATTAAATCCAGCGGTAATTCTTTGATATGTCCTCTCATTTTACAATAGGGACAGAAGAGGGGTTTTTTACCAGAGGAAGTGGAAGATAACTTTCTACCACAGGAAGAGCAGATGTATTTTAACATAGTTAGAAGGGTGAAGGTCGCTCCGCTGAAGGTTGGAGTTCTCTCAGTCTTAAATAGTATTTACCATTTATATCTACATAAAAGTCCATCTGATATTTTTTGCCAGGGTCAATTGGAATAAGAATTATACGGTTTTCAGTCTGAGGTGTTTGTTTTTCGGTTTTTAAAGGTTCTGGTTGATAGGGATATTTCTTTATCTGCCAATAGGAGAGGATTTTTTCTTCTTCTGGTCTTTCTCTTATCTCTTTTCTCCAGTATTCTTTTTTTATTATTTTTACCTGTGGGAATAGCATTATTTTCGCAAGTCCTTTATCAAGAAGAATTTTATTAAGGCATTTTTTGTCATTATTGTAAAAAATTAATCCAAGAATTCTATTATATGGGTCAATAGGATAATCTTTTTGATAGATTATTGTTACTGTTCTATTTAAAATCTCCCTTTCTACAAACTCTTTTGCTTTTATTCCTTCTTCTGTTGGTAGTTCAGGAGTATCTATTCCTAAAAGACGGATTTTTCTTCCTTTTTTGTCAATTAATGTATCTCCATCTATTACTCTTACTATTTTTGTGGTGTATTTCTTATGGGGAGTACTCAAGTCAAGGAAAGGGAAATTGCTTTCTGCATAAAGAGAAAGAAGAAATGTAATAGATAGAAGTACGCTTCGCTGAAGGTAGAAGAATTGCTTTTTAGCCTTTAACCTTGTCACTTTATCTTTGCTACTTTTCATCTGCTATTACTTTATTTCTTTCTTCTTTCGCTTTTAAGAGTGCTAAATCTGCTTTCCTTACCAGTTCTTCAGCTGTCATGCCTATCTTATACTCGGCTACTCCTATTGATAAAGTAACCCTAATCTCTTTCTCTGGCTCACTACTTACTGCTATCTGTTTACTTATCTTTATCCTTTCTTCTACTTCTTTCCTCAATCTCTCTGCAATGGATACTCCTTGTTTTACATCAACATCTAAAAGTATTATACTGAACTCCTCTCCTCCCCATCTTGCTATTATGTCTTTATCACGAAAATGCTCCTTAAATAATTTTGCTATTTCTATTAAAATCTCATTTCCTTTCTGATGACCAAATGTATCATTTATTCTTTTGAAGTGGTCAAGATCAATCATAAGAAGAGAAAATTTTCTCTTTTCTCTCTTTGCTTTATCAATTAAATCATCTAATCTTTCTTCAAAATACCATCTTGTAAGAAGCCGTGTTAAACTGTCATATCTTGTCATGTTTTTTAACTTTAAATTGACCAGAACCTGTGCTGTTATTCCAGGAAAGATGTCAAATAACAGTGGTGCTTGTTTTATTCCATTTCTCATTTTTATCACTATCATTCCAATGGTATTTTCCTGATAGATTATGGGGATATAGAGAAAGCTATTTTTATAGATTACTTTCTTCTTCTGAATGTATTTTTCTGCTTCTTTTTTTATTTCTTCTCTTTCTTCTGATATCTCTCCCTGTTCTTTTATTTCTTCCAATTTTCCTTCTTTAACACAGAATAATAAACAATATTCTCCTGAGCTTGCTTTTAGATAAATCCTGCATATCAGAGTTAATAATTTATCTTTCTGTCTTAAGGTTGTTACTTTTTGTGAAAGGTCTTTAATAAGATTTAAGTCTTTTTTGAAAATCTGTTGCTGTTTCTGGTATTTTTTCTTTAAGTGGAGATGTCTTAAAAATAGAAATATGAAAAAAAGAAATATTATTGAGAAGAGAACTATCATCTCAATCCTTTTTTTATTGCGATATAGGTTAGAATTGGATAAATTATGTATTTAAAAAGTTTTATGTTCTCTTCTATCTCTTTAATTGTTCTTGCTGAACTTTTATATGGTATGTAAATCATATCTCCGTATTGAAGTTGATAATCTATTCTATTTTCAAAAATGTCTGATAATTCAAACTCTCTCCATTCTCCATCCTGATAGATGTAAATTAATCCCTCTGCTTTCTCTGAGATTCCTCCTGAAAGTGCAATAATTTCAGCAATGGTCCCCTGGGGATATTTTCCGGGTTTTATCACCTCTTTGTCTCCTAATATAATGACTGATTCTTCTGTAGGCTTTATTGAGATTATGTCTACTTCTGGGTGATATACTCTTTTTAAATACTCTTCTGCTTCTTTTAATGTTTTTCCTGACAATTTCAATTCACCAAATCCTGGTAAATATATGTTTCCATCTGGTAAAACATTAAATTCTCTTTCCTTCTCTTTTAAGGATATTTTGATTACATCTCCTGGTGAAATTGTGTAAGGATATAATAGATTACTTACAAACATTATAAGTGTTATAATCTTCAATTCTTTCACATCTTTATCTCTCTTATCATTCTGTCTATTTCCTGATAGAGGTCTTTTACTTTTCTGTTGTTAAAAATTATATAGTCAGGTGTTACTTTTTCATAATTTATAGAGTCCTCTATATTTTGATAGATAAGTGAATCAATTGAACCATCCCTTTTTAAGAGTCGTTTTATCCTTATTTCCTCTTTTGTTTGAATTAAAACTGATTTAAAACCTCTTTCTTTTAACCAGTTATATTCTGATTGATGTCTTACATCTGGTATTACTATTCCTTGCTGGCTGAAATTTGTGGAAAGAAATTCTTCAATTTGTTTCTTAAGATTAAATATCCATACTTCTGGATGTATCTCTTTAAGTTTTTTACTTATGATGCGATATAATCTGTAATCCTGTTTTAAAAAGTATAAATATTTTTCTGCAATTTCTCTTATTGGTGTATCAATAAATATACTTACAAAGTTGTATTTTATTGTAAGATACTTGGCAACTGTTTCCTTTCCAGAACCTATCTCTCCAAATAGGAAAATTCTATACATTTTTCTATCATTCCTCCTTTTGGTATTTTTCCTTTTCTTCTAAATTTTTCTATCTCTCTCTCAAGATGAGAAATTTGAGTATAGAGTTTTTTACTTAA
>QMOP01000039.1 GCA_003650255.1 Caldisericota bacterium | reverse complement strand
CTTAAACTAATCAAATGACGTAGAACATCAACCATCATTCGGCTTCTCTTCAAAGAAAGTAAATCTTTAGATCCAAGCAAATAATGAAAATTTCTAAATAAAATATAATCTGTATCTCCATCATCTCCACTTGTAATTACTAATCTGTGCTGATTTGTATTTCCATATCTTTCAAGGTATAACTTTCCCCAGTTAGAATAAGAAACCAGTGATATTCCAAGGGTTTTATTTTGATCTAAGTTTCTTCTGAATCCTAGCCACCCTGTCATTGTATCACCTGTCTTTTTTACATAATCTCCTTTAAGAGCAAACTCTGAGGAATCTTTTCCATCTAACAGATCAGCATTAAGATTTACAACCTTCTTTCCTGTTCCTTTTATCTTTGTGTCTTTTACACTAACTACATCCAGAGCCATAAAAGCAAAAGCAACACTTACGATTCTCTGTCTCTGAGGTAAAACCTCTCCTTCTATTTCTATTTCAAGATAAAGATTATCTTCGGAAAAAATTTCCTTTGGAATTGGATTGTTTTTGCCAATAAAAGTATTGAAAACTCCTTTACTTACAGATACAGTTTGAGTTTCACTCCAGTTTAGTAGTGGTGAACCTCCTGTCTCAGTATTATAGAATCTGAAAGTCAACTGTTTTTCTCCTTCTATTGGAACTCCATCTTTCACTAATCTTCCTTGAAAATTCAACATTAAAGGTATTGAAATAAGCTCGGTAGTGAAAAACAAAATTAAAACACCTACACATTTCACTATTTTCATTTTAACCCCCTTAAGAATTTTATCAGGAAGATTTTTTATATATTCTTTTCATCTTTCCCCTGTCACGGCTTCGTCATCCCGAATTATCCCCGGAAAACATTATCGATTCATTCACCTGTGTTACCAAAACCATTTTTGTCCTTACATTAAAATAAAACAAACATATTCTCAGAAAAATTTTATATTCAGAGATACAGATCCCTATCACCATCTCTATTATTAGTATAGCACATTAAAGTGAAATCTGGGTGAAATCAAAGTGAAATTTAGGTGAAATTTTTTATTGTTTAGAAATATTCAAATAATTCCATAAATTAAACTATTCCTCGAGTCTGTACCCTATTCCTCTTATTGTCTGTATCTTATTTTTCGCTTCAGTGGGCAATTTCCGTCGTAAATTTTTAATATGAGTCTTCAGAGTTTGAGTATTCACATTTGATTCATATCCCCAGACTGTCTCAAGAAGATATTCGTGTTTTAAAACCTGACCGCTTTTTCTGATAAGAATACAGAGAAGGTCAAATTCCTTTTGAGTCAATCCTTTTATTTCCTGCCCATTCACCTTAATTATGTTTCTGGATAAATTTATATAAAACATACCCCTCTCAAGTACATCCTCCACTTCTCCATTATAATACAATCTCCTCAAAACAACTCTGACTCTGCTTACAAATTCTCTCAAGCGAGGTGGTTTTACTATATAATCCTCTGCTCCCATTTCAAGTCCTCTTACCACATCCATCTCACTTTTTCCCTGAGCAGTCAAAATAATTACAGGAATGTAAGATGTAGTTTTGTCCTTTTTTAAGATTTTTAAAATATCAAGTCCATGCATATCAGGTAATTTGAGATCAAGGATTATTAAATCTGGTTTTGATTCCCTTGCCTTCTCTATACCATCTTCTCCACAGGAACAGGTTACCACTGAAAACTTCTCCCTCTCCAGTACATATTTCATCAGTTTCAAAACTCCATGGTCATCATCAATAATTAAAATCTTCTCCCGCACCGGTTAATCCATAACTCTGGAGTTTTTGATTATTGAAAGAGATAAAATCAGATAAACCATATCTATCCTCTTACCCTGCATTTATAGAAAATTTATCAAAAATTTTACTCCTGTTCAAGAAAAATCTCTTCTTGCGCCAAGAAAAGTGGATCTCCCCTGCTCCAAATCTATTGACCCAGGACAATTAAAATCCTTTATACTGAATTGAAAATGAGTGTATAACTGAAAAATCTGCTATTCTAAAAGCATAATCAATAAATATTCTCCCTTTAATATGCGTTCCAAACCCAGCCCTTATTCCTTTAAAAAATGTATCCTTTTTATACCTGTATCCGAATCTTAAACTGAAATTTTTAAATAAATTAATACTTGTTCCAAAAAGAACACCTAAATTATCTCTTAATGGATAACTAATATCAAGTGAAATAAGAAACTTCTTAAATCTATGAAATCCACCAATTAAAATTTCAAAAGGAAGACTGAATTCTCTTTCACCCACACTAAGTTTTCTTCCAATATTTTTAAGACAAAAAGATACAGCACCTCTTCTGATTCTATAAATTGCTCCGATATCAACTGCACTTCCATCATAAGAAGCATCATCTATCTCCTCTCTTATAAACTTAACATTTCCACCAAGAAAAACCCTTTTTAAAACCATTCTTGAATAATTCAAAATTCCAACCCTTGCAAGATAACCAAAACTTCCCTCCTCTCCAGAATATAACCCTGATGTATCCTCTTTTTCCCTTTTTAAATTTGTTCCTAAATAAAAATATCCAAAAGAGATATTTCCAAATTTAAAAGGGAAAATTCCAGATAAAAATTCAATATTCAAATTATCAATATAATTCAAATGGTTCATTCCAATTATAATTCTTCTCTGAATTGCTGTTCCTGCTGGATTCCAGTATAAAGCACCTATGTCATTACTTATTGATGAAAAGGCAGCAATAGATGTTCCCCTTGCAGAAGGTTCAATCTTTAAAAATGAAAATGCGGTCTCTCCACCAGAAAAAAGAAAACTTAATAAAACAAATAAAATCACCATATTAAAGCAATCTTCCCTCTTTTCTCTTCTCCACTTGGAGAGCGTAAAATATAAAAATAAAGTCCTGGCGCAACATACTCTCCACTATTATTCTTTCCATTCCACTCAAAAGTTGAAGTGTTGCTTTTTCCCTCAAAAACAAGTTCTCCTGAAATTGTATAGATTTTTACTTTTGTTTGTGCTGGTAAATTTATGAATTTCAAAACTCCACCAACTGCTTCTTTTATCTTAAACGGATTTGGATAAACCTTTACCTTGCTTAAATCTGAATATGCCTTATATCCAAGCGTAAAAAGTGAAAACTCCTTTATTTTGACTCTTATCTCTTTATTCGGAATATCAATGAAATCCTTTTCTATCTCAAACCATTTTGAGTTAATTTCATCAAGTTTTAAAACACTTATTGAGTTCGCTATTGCGGGATTCAACTTTTCATAATTAAATGATAAATAAATCTCTTTTGGAAGAACTGTTATCTTTTCTCCTCCTTTCTCAAAATAAATCTCATATACATCTATCAACCTCCTGAATTCCTCTTTTTTATCAGCAACTTCCACCATATTCCATTTTGAATGAGTGGATGAGACAATTCTGTATATAAAACTATAATTGAGTGGTTTCTCAATCTTTAATGAAAGGACTAAATTAAGTTTCACATTGTACTCAACAAGATTTGCATAGGAGTATGCTTTTGAAAAGTTGCTCATAGCTGATTCATATACTCCATCATAACTTGTGATTCTGTAATAGTATGTTGTTCCTGTATTTACTGAATCAATATAATAACTTGTTCCTCTTTCCACTTCATCAATTAAAGCATATCCACCATCATAAGTTGACCTGTAGATTCTATAAGATATCACATCCTGATACCCTCCTGTATCATCTTCAGAGAGCATCCATGAAAGTTTAATCTTCCCTCCATAGTCCCAGTCAAGGTCAAATGCATTTAAATTAAGTGGTGGCAGTGGTTTTGAAGGATTTGTTGGAAAAGCTTGTTTCTCCTCTGAATCAATGTAATTTCCATAAATATCAATAACACGTATCATGTAAAAATATGTTAATTGTTTAAGCCCTGAATGGACAAGAGAATAAACAGGAAAAGATAAATCAACAAGAAGTTTTTTGTTTTCAATTAAACAGCTGTATGTTGAATAATAAATAGATACTCTTTCAATATCATCTCCCTCAAGTTCCCAGCTAAGAAATGTTGTTCCTCCGGAACCAGTATCAGAAACAGAAAAACTTAAAATTTCTGGTGGTGTCTTATCAGTCGGATATGCGCTTAAAAGTAAATATGATGTTGACTCATTATATGATGTATCAACACTTCTTATTTTGTAAT
The DNA here is from genome assembly GCA_003650255.1 of Caldisericota bacterium. Taxonomy (GTDB): domain Bacteria; phylum CG03; class CG03; order B21-G15; family B21-G15; genus B21-G15. The sequence continues at coordinate 4,955 of QMOP01000039.1, read as the reverse complement.
AATAAGTTACAAGATTCTCAAGACCGGAATCAATAAATGACGTATTTGCTGTTTCCTTTATCAAAACAAAATTAAATCCATCTGAACTTCTATAGATTCTATATAAAAGCAAATCAGAACTTGAAACTTCACTCCAGCTTAAATAAATCTCTCCATCTGTCTCTTTATCAACTGCACTTCCACTTGAAGGCGCTGGTGGAGGAAGATTATCAACTGGATAGGCATAATCAATATTTGAAGGAACTGAAAGTTCTCCGTTTCTACTTGTACATAAATAATAGTAATAGGTTTGATAATTTTTGAGTTCTGTATCTTTAAAATATGTTGTTCCTTTAACCACACTATTATAAAAAGAGAAATTAATTCCATCTGTGCTCCTGTAAATCCAATAACCTGTTATATCTGGTTCATCTATTGAAAGATCCCATGTAAGTATCAAACTCCCTCCTTCATCATCTTCAAAATCACATACATTGAGATTTATTGGAGGATTTACTCTGCTTGTTGATGAAACAAAGGCATACGCCTCATTTGAGGAGGAACTCTTATTTAAGGAAAAATCAACTGATATTATCTGATAATAATAGGTTGAGTGAAGAGTAACTGAGGTGTCAAAATAATAATTATCTGAAGTTGTTGAAATACGAATTTTACTGTTAATATCAGATGAAAATGTTGACCTGTATACTTCAAAATAATAAATTGACTCATCCACCTTCCATTCAACAAATATTACTCCTCCCTCGGTATCAGTTGCTTTAACTTCGTATGGAGGAGAAGGAGGAATATTATCTGTTGGAAAGGTACTTGAATATGAAAATGAACTTTCGTTTCCAGATGTATCAAATGCTTTTATTCCATAGTAATAAGTAACTCCATTTATAAGCCCTTTATCAATATAATAGGTTGTATCCTTAGAAAGTTTTGAAATTAAAGAATAAGAGAGACTCGTAGAAGTTGTTCTATAAAGTTTATAGCCTGCAAGGTCATTTTCAGTATTAGAAGTCCATGTAAGTATTATCTCACCATCCGTTTTTCTGTCAGTTGCCTTAAATCCAGTTACTGCATCTGGTGGAAGATTATCAATTGAGTATGCCTTTGAAATATTTGAAGGTATTGATTCATAAACACCATCATAACTTATTATGTAATAATAAAATGTTACTCCTTTTGGTGTGGTTGTATCAATATAAACTGTTGTTCCAGAACTTAACTCCTTAATTTTCAAATATCCGCCATCATAAGTTGACCTGTATACAAAATAGTTTATAACATCATTATCTCCACCTCCATCATCTATTGAAAGCTCCCACAACAATTCCAAACTTCCTCCTTCATCATTCTCTTTATCTTTAACTATTAAATTTGTTGGTGGATTTGGTGGCTCGTTATTAGTTGTAAATGCACTTGCCTCATTTGAAGGAGATGAAACATTTCCTGACGTATCAAATGAAACTATCTGATAGTAATATGTAAGCGACTCCAGTCCTTTATCAAGGTATGAAACATCAGATGAAGATAATTCAACAATAAATGTCTTTTTGGTTAAATGAGATGCGAATGTGCTTCTGTAAATTCTGAATCCTGAAAGGTCATTATCATCTGGTGTAGTCCATGAAAGCAGAATACTACCACCTCCAGCATCCTCTGCTGAAAGTGTGGGAGCGGATGGAGGAGTAGTATCAGGAGATTCATTAACAAAATAACTCACAGTATTTGAGACAACACTCCAGTTTGGAACCTCATCACCGGTAAATACTGCAAAATAATACTTCTTACCAGAGGATAAATCCTCTATTAAATAAGAACATTTTTCACCTGAAGAAACATTTGTGGGTATTTCAACATTATAATCATCTACAGTAAATGTATCCTTTGTTGAATAACATATTCTGAAATATCCATTTAAAATATTACCAACTGTTCCATCATCTCCAGGAGATGTCCATGTAAGGATAACTGAATTCACTGTTACTGAAGAAACTTTTAAATCAACAATTCCTGAAGGAGGCGTTGTATCATTACTTCCTTCACCTAAAACAAGGTTTATCCTGAATGTTCCGCTTCCCTTTACTTCTATTGAATGGGATAAAGGCGAATTATCACTCTCACTATTAAAACTTGAATCAAGAAACTCAACATAAACCTTATTTGAACCATTCTCAAAACCATAATAGGATGATGCTGAGGAACCAATACTTCTCCAGTTATTCTTTCCATTTAAAAATGTATCAAATATATCAGGATTTAAACCAAAACTCACATAAACTGCGTTTGTTGTTGTATAAGTAGCATATACAACCTCTAAATCAGGTTTTATCTCAATCCTCTTTTTAATACTTCCATCAGAAGAGGTAAACTCAATAAAATTACTTCCCATTGATACTGTATAACTATCATTCTCATATCCAGAATCCCTGAAACAACTTATGTGATAATCTCCCTCTCTTTCATCTTGATAGGCATAGTTTGCAAATGTGTTTCCTGTTAAAATTATTCCTCCTTTTTCTGGATAACCCACACCTATTATCATCCTTCCACCTTCATTCTCAAAAACAGCAAAGATTTTGTTATTGTAAAGAATAAACTCTTTTTCATCATCTCCATCAATATCCTTATTTAAAACAAAAACTGAAGTTGATGTTATTACTCCATTTTTTACATCATTAACCCAACTGTCAATCTCTTTATAAATTGATGAGAAACGCAGGTGTGAATGCAATTGAAGATCCCATCCAGAAATATTATCATATGTTGTATCATCTGCTCCAAACTTATCAGTATTATCCTCATCATGCCATGCTGTTTCAAATATCATGTTGTTAAATGTTATCCAGGAAATCTCCTTTAAACTTTCATCCTGAATGCTCTTTATATCAAGAACTGTATCATAAATATGTGTTCCAGAAGTGTTTATATCACCAAATTTCTTTGTTGTTCCAGAGGGGATATAATCATAAAATGACTCCTCAATTGCACTTCCATAATACCAGTTATCATAGGAGTTCTCACACGCATGCATTAACCAGTCATATGTCTTAATAGGCAAATTATAATCCTCTCCATGGTCAATCGGAGTCCATCCTCTTTTTAAAATATCTTCAAGTGTTACCATCTCAATCCACTGATGATTTGCAATCCATCTAACAGTTTTATCCCAGTTATCAGCATTATCATTTGGCTCTTCTGAAGTGAATGACCTACCAGCATACGCTTCCCAGTCATCAAAAACAAGGACAAGTTGCTCCTGATCAGAGGAAAGTGCCTTTTCAAGAAGAAGTTTTCTTGTGCCAATATGCAGACCATCATCCTGGTTCCAGAATTTTGATCCATCAGGGTCATAATAGCCATAGGTTAATTCATTTGATGTACTTGGTGGCGATTCCTGGTCAGTTCTTACTCCATTTATAAGAAAAACGTATATTCCATTTATTTTGTGAATCTTAAATCTTTCATTCTGAAAACTTGTATTATTGACATCTCCACCATAGAACCAGTCAAGTATATGGTATTTATCATCAAGAACAATAGCTGTAATTGATGATGCTTTTAAATCATAAAATGTAGAACCTTTTATAACCCTTTCAGGAACCCAGAAAACAGAAGGAGTTGAAGAAAGAGCATAAAAATCCATCAAATATTTATTTCCGAGTTGAATTGCCTTTCTATTCACCTCTCCTTCAAAATATGGCATTATATGTTCTGCTATAACTCCTCCAATAAGAGAAACCTTTCCTTCCTGAATCATTCTCCTTATTCTTTCATTAAATGAGGAGTCAGCCCACTCAATTGCACTTGCAAGTGTGCAACTTACATGAATATTCACTTTAACACCATAATTCTCAACTGTATCAAGTCCTCTTTTGTATCCTGTTGGTGTATGATCAGTATATGTCTTATAAATCCAATCCTGAATATCCTGTTTCAAATTTATACTCTGATTTCCATGATATATTGCAGAATACTTTGCCCTTCCAGATGGGGTTTGGGTGGAAGAAATATTTCCATAAAGTATTCCTGTTCCATCACCAACATCCCTTGTAAGAGACGAACTTCCTATAAAATCAATAATATCACTACCTGAAATTTCTCCATCTCCGGATTCAGTTCCATCCTTTGTTGTAAAACATTGAATATAAAAAGGCATACCTTCATCCCATCCAAAATTTTTAAATATTTCCTTAGAAACTGAAATCTCAACACTGTCAAGAGCAGAATTAAATGCTATTTGGTTTATGTAAGAAGAATGATTTGTCCAGCTTGAATCATATAAAGTATAATTATCAGCATCGTAAACTCCAATACAAAGTTCCCATGGTTTATCGGTCTTTGTATCTGTATAATCAGGAAGCCATTCCTGTCCTCCATCCTTAAAGTCAATTGCAAAATAAACATCTAAGTAACCATTTTCAGCATAAATTCCAAGTTCATAAAAATCAACCCTGAAATAAATATTGTCAACTCCTTCTTTATAATAAAGTGCTATTATATCCCTTGACATATCATATCCATCATCCAAATTGTACGTATCCTCACAATTATCAAGAGAAACTATATCCTCATATTTCCAGTCAAGAAAGTCACCATCAACACTTATTGGTTCTGCAGGAGCTTCAGGTGGAGGAGAGGTTGAAAATTTTACCTCATAATTTCCATTAAGAATATTCAGATAAAATGTATAATAACCTGATGTATCTGCCTCAAATTTGATACTTGTTCCTGAAGGAACTGGATAGCATGTTCCTATTTTAACCTTCACATCATAATTGAATGGATACTGAAAGCTCCATCCATAATTAAGAGGGTCATAGAGAGTGGAGTTTGGAGAAAATTTAAATGAGATTACCTGACCTGCATCAAGTGTAATTGTCTTATAAAAAATATTTAGATTTGAAGAATCCTGTGTCATAAAATTGGAAGAATCTCCTGGATCCCATGAAATCTCATCATCATCT
>QMOP01000038.1 GCA_003650255.1 Caldisericota bacterium | reverse complement strand
TTCCAAATCTATCCTCCATTTCTTCTTTAATATTTAAAAGTTCTTCAATTGTTGATGCTTCTGAAATTCTTCTGTAATAAGAAAATCTTTCTTCAATATCAGGAATATAATCCTCTGGGATAAAATAGTTTTTAAATCCATAAACCCTGACTTCCCTTTTTATTTTCTCATTTTTAAGTTTCTTAATAATTTCATCAAAAAGTTTTAAATAAAGATTTATCCCAATACTTTTTACAACTCCATGCTGTTTTTTTGTCAAAAGCGTTCCTGCTCCTCTTATTTCAAGGTCTCTCATAGCAAGAGAAAATGAAGAACCTAACTCAGAATAATTCATAACTGCCTCAAGCCTTCCAATTGATTTTCTGCTCAATCTCTTCTCATCAGGATAAAAGAAACAGGCATATGCAACTCTATCACTTCTTCCAACCCTTCCTTTAAGTTGATAAATATCAGCAATTCCAAGTTCATGAGCATTTTCAACAATAATTGTGTTAACATTTGGAATATCAAGTCCACTCTCAATTATTGTTGTTGAAACAAGAACATCAATTTTACCCTGATAAAATTCCTGCATAATTCTTTCAATTGACTTTGCCTTCATCCTTCCATGAACTTTTTCAATTCTTAAATCGGGAAATAGTAAACGAAGTTCTTTCATCTTCTCATCTATTGTATCAATTCTATTGTGAACATAAAAAACCTGTCCTCCTCTTCTCATTTCCTGCAAAATTAACCCTTTTGCAATATCTTTTGAGAACTTTTCAACAATAATCTTTACAGGTTTTCTTCCTGGTGGTGGAGTGTTTATAAGTGAAAATGTTTTTATTCCATGTAAACAGAGAGCAAGAGTCCTTGGAATTGGAGTTGCTGAAAGATATAGAACATCTATAAATGGGTATCTTGATTTTAATCTCTCCTTTATTTCAAGCCCAAATCTGTGTTCCTCATCAATAACAAGAAGTCCCAGATTTTTAAAATAAATATCCTCTGAAAGAACCCTGTGTGTTCCTATAAGAATATCAATTTTCCCATTAGCAACATCTTTTAAAATTTCCTCTTTTTTTCTTTTTGGTGTCATTCTTGAAAGACCTTCAATTATAACTGGAAAATTTTTAAATCTTGTTTTAAAATTTATCAGATGCTGTTCAACAAGAACTACTGTTGGTGCAACAATAACTGCCTGATACCCATTAAAAACACATCTAAAAACCGCTCTCATAGCAACCTCTGTCTTTCCAAATCCAGCATCACCTGATACAAGATGCTCCATTGGTTTCAGATTCTCCATAAGTTTTAATATTTCCTCAATTGCCTTTTTCTGATCTTCTGTTTCCTCATATGGAAATTCAAGAAAAAACACCTTCTCCTCCTCTGTCTCTTTAAAAGATATTCCATCAATAGTTTTCCTTTCTGCTTCTCTCCTTAAAACATCTATTGCAAACTCTTCTATCTTCTTAAATGCTCTTTCTTTTACTTTAAGCCATGCATTTCCTTCAAGAGGATAAATTTCTGGAGGAGAATCAGAAAATGAAACATACTTTTTAACATACTTTAAATCCTCAACAGGAACATAAAGTTTATCTCCCTTCGCATATTCAATAACAAAGTAGTCACTGTTAAATTCCTCAAGTCTTTTAATTCCTCTATAAATACCTATTCCATACTCTTCATGAACAACATAATCTCCATCTTTAAATTCAACCTCTTTAAAACTTGAATATGAAACCTTTCTTTTTCTCTTGTAAGGAAGAGAAAAACCAAGAATATCCCTTTCATTTATAACAACAATTTTAAATAGATTGCTTATGAAGCTTGAACTAAAAAATCCTGTTCTATATTCAAAAAACATACTCCTTATATCTTTTCTTTCAAGTATCTCTCTTATAGCTTCTACATTTCTTTCATCTGAAAAAACATGGACCTTATATCCTGAATCAATATAAGGATTAATCTCTTTAAACATTAAATCAATATTTCCTTTGAAGCTTGGAAGAAGAATTACATTAAGGTCAAGTTCATAGTTTTTGTTATCTATTAAAATTGAAAAAGAAGGGTTTTTAAGAAACTTTTTCTCTCTTGTAATAACTCCCCCTCTTATGTATGAACCTAAACTCTTTTCTCCTTTTACATCAAGTGGAAATATTTCAAATCTCTCCACTTCCTTAACACTCCTCTGAGAATCCACATCAATAATCTTTATTTTTGAGATTTTGTCTCCATCAAAATAAACTCTGAATGGAAAAGATGAATATATATCAATCACCTCTCCCCTTAAAGCATACTCACCCTCATTCATTATGTAATCAACCCTCATGTAGTTGGAATTTTCAAGAAAACTAACTATCTCTTCATACTTTCTACCTTTATTAATAAAGAAAACTTTCTTCTCAATTTCATCTCCTCCGGGAACAAGCATCTCAATTGATGACTCTGGGAAGATATAACAACCAGGTTTATTTTTTTCTAATTGAAAAATAAACCTAAAAACAGAAACGCTTGATGAAGAATCAAATATTTGTGGATTTAATCCTAATGACTTTAAATTTTCATAAAGATTAAAGGCTTCCTCATCTCTTTCAATTATACACAAAGAATCTTTTTTAATACTTGAAAGTTCCTTTATTAAAAAAGAAAGAGGACCTGTTCCTGAATCCTTTAAGACAATATGATTCTTTTCTAAAATTTCTTTTAACTTAATTTTTCAAGAGCCCTTTTAATTCTCATTCCTTTTTTTATACCAAGAGATTTTGCTCCTTCAGTTAATTCACTAACCTTACTTGAAAGAAACTCTTCTATCGTCTTAACTCCCTTTACCTTTACAAACGGTATTTTAAATTTTTCAGCAACCTCTGTATCAAACCATCCACAACCAGCAAAACCTTTTTTAGCAATAACAAGTATAAGTGGAACTCCGTGTATATCAACTCTATATGCTCTTACAAATTTATCCTTTCCAATTTTTACATTAATCGCTCTCATAATTCAAAATTTTACGAAAAATACATTTATTTTGCAACCTCTTCCTTTCTAAGTTCTCTTATAACAACAACCTTCACAATTCCAGGATATGAAACCTCATTTTCAATCCTTCTTGCTATTTCCCTTGCAAGAACTCCTGTTTCCTCATCTGAAACTGCCTCATGGTTTACAAGAACTCTCAACTCCCTTCCTGCTGAAAGTGCAAAGGCCTTTTCAACTCCATGAAAAGAGGAGGCAATCTCCTCAATTTTTTCAATTCTCTCAATATACTTTTCAACCGACTCAAACCTTGCTCCTGGACGGGATGCACTTATTGCATCTGCTGCTGAAACAATATAATCAAAAACTGTTTTGAATGGAACATCCTCATGGTGGGAAAGTATTGCATGAACTATAACTTCACTTTCACCATATTTTTTTGCAATATTTGCTCCAACTTCAGCATGTGCACCCTCAACAGATTCATCAACACCCTTACCAATATCATGAAGAAGTGCTGCTCTTTTTGCTATTCTTGAATCAACCCCAAGTTCATCTGCAATTGCTCCTGCAACTCTTGCAACCTCAATTGAATGATTTAAAACATTTTGTCCATAGGAATACCTGAATTTCAATCTTCCAATAAGTTTTTTTAGTTCAGGATGAAGTTTCTGGATTCCCATATCATATGCAACCCTTTCTCCCTCTTTAAAAATATTTTCCTCTACCTCCTTTTTTACCTTTTCAACAACTTCCTCAATCCTTGCTGGATTTATTCTTCCATCAGCAATAAGTTTTTCTAACGCAACTCTTGCTATCTCCCTTCTTACACCATCAAATGAGGAAAGAGTTATAACTCCTGGAGTATCATCAACAATTACTTCAACTCCTGTTGCTGCCTCAAATGCTCTTATATTTCTTCCCTCCCTTCCAATAATCCTTCCTTTCATATCCTCACTCGGAAGACTGACTTGAACTGTTGTTATTTCAGAAACAAAATCACCTGCAATCCTGTAAATACTTGTTGCTATTATCTCTTTTGCCTTTTCCTCTGCTTTTACTTTTGCATCCTCCTCAATTTTCATAATATACTCATTTATTTTATCCTTCATCTTCTCCTCTACCTCTTTAAGCAAACTGTTTCTTGCCTCCTCCATGTTCATTCCAGCAACTCTTTCAAGTAATTTCATATAATCCTCTCTTTTCTTTTCCAGTTCCATTTTTAAAGAATTTAACTCATTCTCCTTTCTCAATAAACTCTTCTCTTTTGCATTCAGTTCCCTCATACTTTTTTCTATCTCCTTCTCCTTCTCATCAAGAATTTCAAACCTTTTTGTAATTTTTTCTTGCTGAATAAGAAGATCTTTTCTCTGTTTCTTTAATTCCTCCTCAATCTCCTTTCTTTCCTTTTCAAAACTCTCCTTTAATTCAAGCATCTTCTCCTTTTCAATTTCCTTTGAAAGAGATTGGATTCTTTTCTTAAAAACTATGAACGAAATTAAAAAACCAACAACAAATCCTAAAACTCCGAATAAAACACTCATACGACCTCCTTTAAACAAAAATTACTTCATTTTCAGTAACAATAACATTAACCCTTTCATCATTCTCCTCTTCAGGAACCTCCTCAACAACCTGAAAACTGTATGAAAGGGCAATTTTTATTGCATTTCTACATCTTTTCAAAAACCTATCAAAGTATCCCTTCCCCCTTCCAAGTCGCCTTCCAGAAGTATCAAATGCAATTCCAGGAAGAATAACAGCATCTATTTTTTCTTCATCTACAAAAACCGAACTTGTTGGTTCCATTATTCCATACTTCCCCTTTTTCAAATTTTCAAAACCATCTAAAACTGCTGGTAATATTTCGCTATCAATTATTTTTGGCAGATAAATATTTTTTCCTTCTTTATGAAGTTCTTCTATGATGGAGGTAGTATCAATTTCAGGAGATTTTGAAAAATATATGAGAATATTATTTTTTTTCTCTAAAATTTTTAAGGAGAGGAGGTTTCTTTTTATCTCTTCTGAAACCCTTCTTCTCTCCTCTTCATCTATTTTCCTTAATATTTTTTTTATCCTTTCCCTTAACTCTATTTTCAAATCTCTCAATGATTTTCTTCTCATATCCTATTCTCCTTAAATTCAAAAATTTCACCTTTTCAGGAAGATAACTCTGCTTTACCCATCCTCCATAAGAATGAGGATATTTGTATTTCTTACTTCCTTTTTTCGTTAAATGTTCTGGAACCTTTAATTCCTTTTCAGTTTCAAAATAACTAAGAGCATTCTCAATTGCTTCATAACAGGTATTTGATTTTGGAGCAGAACAAAGGTAAATTACAAGTTCACTTAAGAGTATTTTTGCCTCAGGCATTCCTACCTTCTCTATAGCATCACTTATGCTTGAAGAAAGAACAATAGCGAAAGGATCTGCAAGCCCTATATCCTCAGAAGCAAGAATAAGAAGTCTCCTTGTTATAAATCTTGGGTCCTCTCCAAGTTTTATCAGTTTTGCAAGCCAGTAAAGTGAAGCATCAGGGTCAGAACCCCTTATACTCTTTATAAATGCTGAAATTGTATCATAATGCTCATCTCCTTTTTTGTCATAAGGGAATACTCTTTTTGAGAGAACCTCTTTCAAAACAGTTTCATTCACCTCCTTTCCTTTTAAATAAACTGAAAGAACCTCTAAAATATTAAGTGCTCTTCTTGCATCATAATTTGAAAATTTCGCAATTTTCTTCAAGATAGATTCTTTAACCTTTAAATCCTTTATTTTACTATCTTTTTTAATTGCATTCTTAAGAATTTTTACAATATCACTTTCACTGAGTGGAGAAAATTCAAAAAGGAGAACCCTTGAAAGAAGTGCCTTATTCAAAAAATAGTATGGATTCTCACTTGTTATCCCTATAAAATTTATGACTCCTCTTTCAACATGGGGAAGAAGTGCATCCTGCTGTGTTTTATTAAAATGGTGAAGTTCATCTATCACAAGAAGTGTCTGAATCCCCTTTCTTAAATTATAATCCGCCTCCTTGACAATATCTGAAATCTCCCTTACTCCTGAAGTTGTGGCATTCAATTGAATAAACCTCTTTTTAGTTTTATGAGCAATCAACCTCGCAAGTGCTGTTTTACCAACACCTGTTGGCCCAAAAAAAACAGCACTTCTTAAACTATCCTCTTCAATTAATCTTCTTAAAAGTTTCCCCTCTCCAATAATCTCCTTTTGGCCTACAAATTCTGAAAAATCCTTGGGATAAAACCTCCATGATAAAGGAGGTATTTCCTTTTTTTCTTTTTTATCAAAAAGTTCCAATTTATTCCCCCTTCTTTTACATTAAAATAAAAAAATCCCCGCTACCGCGGTGAGAGGAGAGAGTTTTAGAGCCCTATTTACCACGTGGGTATCCTCACTCCGTAGCCACGGCTACGAAGCATGTTGGATTCCCATTCTTAACTTGTTGGCTCCTTCATCACCCTCTTAACACCAGCGGAGCAGGGATTAATCTTTCAATACCTTTGTTAAAAGAACTTTCGTACGGGAAAGGAACTTATCAATATCCTTTCCCGTAGTAACTTTACTATTTTTAAATCTGAAATACTCGTCTGCTATGCTCATGCATGCAGATACTACAAGATTCAAAGTTGAAATATTCTTTGATTCTCTTAACACTTCTTCTATCTTCTCATCCACATACCTTGCAAGTTCTCTTACATACTCCTCATCCCTATCTCCGCTTTCAAAAGTATACTCTTTACCGTGAATCTTTACCGTAACCTTTCCCATTATATCCCCATTCTTTCAAGTTGTAAAAGGAGCAAATTCAATCTCTCCCTCACCTTTTCATTTTTTGCTTTTAATTTTTCATTTTCATTTGAAATCCTCTTCATATGCTGAAGTTCCTTATGAAGAAGTTTGTTTTCCTCTTCAATCTTCCTTAGTTTCTCATTAAGATACTTATTTTCCTCCTTTAAATTTTCATATCTCTTAACCAATTCCTTTAAAAGTTCTTCAACTTCAACCAAATCAGAAACTTTCGTTTCCATCTTATCTTAATTTTATACCATTTTTAGATAATTCTTCAAGTATTTCTTTAACTTTATTATCGCACATATCATCTCTCAAAGTTTCATCTTCTTTCTGAAATTTAAGATGAAATGTATAAGAGATTTCATCCTCTTTTATCTGAGGTCCTTTATACACATCTATCAATTGAACCTCCTTTAAAATATCTCCTCCAGCATTTCTTATTATATTATAAATTCTATTATAAGTCAAATTTCTCTTAGCTATAACAGAAATATCCCTTAAAACTGGAGGAAAGTATTTCTTTATTTTTACCTCTTTTCTTTTAATGGGTATCTCATCAGGATAAATTTCAGAATAAAAAATATCATGAGTTATATCATAAATTTTTTTAAGATCCTGTGAAATCTCACCAAGAAATCCAACAACCTTTCCATCAACAAGAAACTTAATCTGTGATTTTGAAAAGATACTATAATCTCCTTCATCTTCTTCAAATTTTACTCCAAACCCATCTAAAATAGCATTTACAATTCCTTTTAAATAAAAGAAATCAAAATTCTCTCTTTTCCTCCATGAAACCCTTATATCTCCTGTTCCAATAATTCCAATTGCTCTTCTTTCCTCTGGCAAAAAAACCTTACCAATCTCAAACAGAAAAATATTTTTCTCTCCCCTTGAAATATTGAACTTAACATTCTTAAGCATTCCAAAAATTAGCGTTGGAGAAAGAGCATCTTGAGGTTTTGTAAGAGGATTTTCAATTTTAAGAATTTTTTCTCGGTAAAATCTTTCTACCTGCTCTGAACTTATAAGAGGAGAATTTATAACTTCAAAAAAGCCGAAACCAGTAAGTTTACTCTTTATTTTTTCATACAAAACTTCCCTTTCATCTTTTCCTTTTGGAATCCATGTAAGTGGAGGAATTTTTGAAGGGATTTTATCAAAACCGTAAATCCTTCCAATTTCTCCTGCAACAGATTCTTTTATATTTAAATCTTTTCTATAACCTGGAGGGGAAAATAATATTTTTTCATTTTTCTCTTCAATTCTTCCAATTTTTGAAAGAATATTCCTTATAACCTCCCTCTCAATTTTAACTCCAATAATATTTTCAACAATCTCCTCCGTTACTTCAATAATTTTTTCCTTTCTCTCCAAACTCCCCCTTTCAATCCTTTCACTATTAACCTTTCCAGAACATATTCTTGAAATCATACATGATGCCTCTTCAAGTCCTTTTAAAACACCCTCGGGATCAACTCCCCTTTCAAATCTATATGATGAATCGGTCATAATTGAATGAACTTTTGAAGCATATCTCACTTTTTCTGGATAAAAGTATGCTGATTCAAGAAAAATATTTTTTGTATCTTCTGTTACCTTTGAATTCTCTGCTCCCATAACACCTGCAAGAGCAAGTATTTTTTTACTATCAGCAATAACTATCTCTCCCCCTTTCATTCTATATTTCTTTCCATCAAGAAGTACTACCTCCTCTCCTTCTTTTGCACTTCTTACAAAAATATCTCCTTCAATTCTATCAAGGTCAAATGCATGAAGTGGCTGACCATAAGCGCAAAGAATGTAATTTGTTATATCAACAACATTATTTACTGAATTTATTCCATAAAGCCTAAGTTTTTCAACCATCCAAGAGGGAGACTGTGAAACATTTACACATTCAATAATCCTTCCAGAATAAAATATACAGGATCCCTCTTCAAGAATCACATTTATTTTTCTTTCTCCATCAAATTTCTGATAATCCTCAACTTTCCATTCACTTATATTCATTCCCTTAAGAAGGGCTATTTCTCTTGCAACTCCGTAAATACTTAAAAGGTCAGGTCTGTTTGCTGTAATCTCAATCTCAAGAATTTCATCTCCGCCTTTTTTAAGGTCATTTACATCTACTCCAAGAGAAGTATTTTGAGGAAAGACATATATTCCATCATGTGAACTTCCCCACCCAAGTTCCCTTTCACTCAGCAACATTCCAGTAGAAACCTGACCCCTTATATTCTTCTTTCCAATCTCAATTCCACCGTGAATCTTTGCTCCTGGCTTTGCATATGCGACCTTAATTCCTTTTTTAACATTTGGAGCACCACAGACAACTGTATTTATATTTCTTCCATCACTTACAAGGCAAAGTTTAAGGTT
>QMOP01000037.1 GCA_003650255.1 Caldisericota bacterium | reverse complement strand
TTAAAGATTGTATCACTTGCTCCTGAGGTTGTATGAGGAAGATAAAGAAAAAGGATAAGGTTGTTGTTATTGCTGGAAAGGATAAAGGTAAGATTGGAGAGGTTTTGAAGGTGATTCCAAAAAGAAATAGAGTTATTGTAAGTAAAGTTAATATTGTTAAAAGACACAGAAGACCAACAGCAAATGAACCAGGTGGAATAATTGAAAAGGAGGCACCAATTCATATTTCAAATGTTATGATTTTATGTCCACATTGTGATAAAAAGACAAGAGTAGGATTTAAAATTATAGAAGGAAGTAGAAAAGTTAGATTTTGTAAGAAATGCGGAGAGATAATAGATGAGTAAGGATAAATATTTTCCAAGATTACTTTCTTATTATAAGGAGAAGGTTATACCTGTTATGATGAAGGAGTTTGGATATAAAAGTCCGTATGAGGTTCCGAGAATTGAAAAGGTTGTTGTAAATTCCGGTGTTTCAATTGCAAAGGAGGATATAAAGTATCTTGACGAAGCAATTCTTCAACTTACAAATATTACGGGACAGAGACCCTGCATAAGAAGAGCAAAGAAGTCAATTTCAAATTTTAGATTGAGAAAAGGAATGCCTATTGGCTGTAAGGTTACATTGAGGGGATGGAAGGCATATGAGTTTATTGATAGGTTAATTAGTATTTCTATTCCAAGATTAAAGGATTTTAGAGGTCTTTCTTATAAAGGGTTTGACAGGGATGGAAATTATAATCTTGGTATAGGTGATATAACAATTTTTCCGGAAGTGAATATGGATAAGATGTCAAGACAGTATGGGGCTTCAATCAGTATTGTTATAAGGGGAGGTAAAAAGGTGGATGAGAAAAAAAGAATGCTTGAACTCCTTGGTTTTCCTTTTGAGAGGAGAAAAAAATGACAAGGAAATGTCTTATTGAAAAATGGAAAAGAGGAGCAAAGTATGCTGTAAGGGAAAGGAACAGGTGTCACATCTGCGGTAGACCCAGAGGTTATTACAGAGATTTTGGTTTGTGTAGGTTATGTTTGAGAGAACTTGCTCATAAGGGAGAAATTCCGGGACTTAAAAAGGCATCCTGGTAGGAGGTTGAGTGTACAGTGATCCAATTGCCGATTTTTTGATAAGACTTAAAAATGCAAGTATGGTGAAAAAGGAAGTTGTTGAGGTTCCTGCTTCAAGAATGAAAGAGGATATTTTAAAAATCCTTCAAAGAGAGGGATTTATAAAGGAGTATTCAAAGATTGAGGATGGAAGACAGGGGATATTAAAGGTTTATTTAAAATATAAGGATGGAATGCCAACTTTGAGGGGAGTAAAAAGGGTTTCAAAGCCAGGAAGAAGAATATATGTAAAGAAGGATGAGATTCCAAAAGTTTTGAGAGGAACAGGAATAGCAATAATCTCTACTTCAAAAGGAATTATGACTGATGAAGAAGCAAGAAAAAATATGATAGGAGGAGAAGTTATCTGTTATGTATGGTAGGAGGATATGTCAAGGATAGGTAATAGACCTATTGATATTGTTGAAGGTGTTGATGTAAAATTTGAAGGAAATAGGATTTTTGTTAAGGGTAAACTTGGAGAGTTGAATCTTTTAATTCCTGATGGAATTAGTGTTGAAATTAAGGATGGAAAGATATTTGTTAAAAGAAGCAATGATACGAAAAAACTTAAGTCATTACATGGAACAATAAGGGCATTAATAAATAATATGGTTAAGGGAGTAAGTGAAGGATTTACTCGTCAACTTGAAGTTGTTGGAGTTGGTTACAGGGTGTCTCTTAAAGGAAGTAATGAACTGCAGATTGAGGTTGGTTATTCTCATCCAGTTTTTTACAAAATTCCTGAGGGTGTCTCGGTTAAGGTTGAGAAGAATATAATACATCTTTCCTCTCCTGATAAACAAAAGTTAGGACAGGTTGCTGCAGAGATAAGGAGAATAAGACCACCTGAGCCATATAAAGGAAAGGGAATAAGATATGTTGGTGAGCATATAAGGAGAAAAGCAGGAAAAGCACAGGTTGGAGCAAAATGAAAACTAGTAAAGTTTTGAAGAGAAAAAAAAGGCATTTAAGAATTAGGAAAAAAATTATTGGGACCCCAGCAAAGCCAAGATTGGTTGTTTATAGAAGTTTAAGACATATTTATGCAATTCTTGTTGATGATATAGAGAAAAAGGGTCCAATTACAAGTGCAAGTTCTCTTTCAAAAGAAATAAGGGAGAGGATAAAAGGAAAGAAAAAGAAGGAGATAGCAAGAGAGGTTGGAAAATTGATTGCTCAGAAGGCAATTTCACTTGGAATAAATGAGATTGTCTTTGACAGGGCAGGATATAAATATCATGGAAGGGTTAAGGAAGTTGCAGAAGGTGCAAGAGAAGGAGGTTTGAAGTTCTAATGAGTGAGGAGAAGGATTTAAAAGAGGAAATTCAGGAGAAAGAAGAGAAGGAAGAGATAAAAGAGGTATTTGAAGGAGCGAAATTAGAGGAAGAGTATATTGAGAAGGTGATAAAGATAAATAGAGTTTGTAAAGTTGTTGCAGGAGGAAAGAGATTTTCATTTACTGCTTTAGTTGTTGTTGGAGATGGAAAAGGAAATGTTGGATATGGATACTGTAAAGCAAAGGATGTAAGACAGGCAATTGAGAAGGCAAGAAGAAAGGCAATAAAGACGATGAAAAAGATTTCTCTTAAAGGAACAACAATTCCACATGAGGTTATTGGAAAGTGTAAGGCAAGTGAGGTTCTTTTGAAACCAGCATCTCCTGGAACAGGAGTTATTGCAGGAAGATCAGTAAGAGCAGTAGTTGAGGCAGCAGGAATAAAGGATATACTTACAAAATCTCTTCGTTCTCACAATCCATTAAATCTTGTTAAAGCAACATTTAATGGACTTACTTCATGTAAAACAAAAGAGGAGATAGAGGAGTTCAGGAAAAAATGAAACTTAATGAACTTGTAAAGGTTGTAAAAAAGAAGCCAAAAAGAGTTGGAAGAGGAACTGGTTCTGGTCATGGAAGGTATTCTGGTAGGGGAATAAAGGGAGCAAAATCAAGGGTTGGAACGCATCAGCATTCGGGATTTGAAGGTGGACAGATGCCGCTTATAAGAAGAATTCCGAAAAGGGGATTTACTCCGGTTGAAAGAAAGGAGTTTGAAATTGTGAATTTAAAAGATATTAATGAGAAATTTAATGAAGGAGAAGTGGTTAATATTGAAACATTGAAACAGAAATGTCTTATAAAAGGAAAAAAGGATGTCAAAATTCTTGGAGATGGAGAGATTAAAAAGAAATTGAAGTTTGAGATTAAAAATATAAGTAAAGGAGCAAGGAAGAAGATTGAAGAAGCTGGAGGTAGTATAATTGCCAACTAAATTTGAAGAAATATTCAATATTCCGGATTTAAGAAGAAGGGTTTTATTTACTCTTGGAATATTGGCACTTTTTCGTCTTGGAACAGCAATTCCTCTTCCAGGTGTAAATGCAAAGGCACTGGCTGCATTTTTTGCTCAGCAAAAGGGAACGATATTTGGTTTTCTTGATATGTTCAGTGGTGGTGCAATGAGAAGAGTTTCAATCTTTGCTCTTGGTGTTATGCCATATATTAACGCTTCAATTATAATGAGTTTGTTACAAACAGCAGTTCCATATCTTGAGAAACTTTCAAAAGAAGGAGAAATAGGAAGAAGGAAAATAACCCAGATTACAAGATATCTCACTGTTCTTATTGCAGGTATTCAGGGATTTGGATTTACGCTCTGGCTTAAGACAATGAAAATGCCAGGAGGAGAGCAAGTTTTGTATGGGAGTGGTTTTGGTTTCCGTCTTCTTATAATACTTACAATTATTGTTGGAACACTTCTCTGTATGTGGCTCGGAGAACAGATTACTGAAAATGGAATAGGAAATGGAATTTCATTGATAATTTTTACTGGAATTGTTGCAAGATTACCTGCATCAATTAAAAACACATGGACACTTGTAAGAACAGGAGAACTTTCGCTTCTTGGAGCGTTATTTTTCCTTATTTTAGCAATTGGAATAACAGCGCTTGTTGTTCTTGTTGAACAGGCACACAGAAGAATACCTGTTCAGTATACAAGAAGGATTGTTGGAAGAAAGGTATATGGTGGTCAGAGCACTTATCTTCCATTAAAGGTTGACCAAGCAGGTGTTATTGCTGTGATATTTGCTGTTGCATTTATGACATTTCCTCTAACTGTAAGTCAGTTTTTCCCGAACTCCCCATTTTTCCAGAAAGTATCTGACTGGCTTAACAGAGGTTCTGTTTTATACAATATTGTCTATGCTGCTTTAATAGTATTTTTCTGTTATTTTTATACAGCTATTACATTTAATCCAGAGGACATCTCTGAGAATTTAAAAAAATGGGGAGGATACATTCCAGGAATAAGACCAGGAAAACCAACTGCCGACTACATCAATAAGATTCTTACAAGAATAACTCTTATTGGAGCAGTATTTGTTGTTTTTATTGCTATAATGCCGCAGTTTTTGCGAGTTCATTTTAAAGCACCATTCTGGTTTGGTGGAACAGCACTTTTAATTGCTGTTGGAGTTGCTCTTGATACAGTTGGTCAACTTGAGGCACATTTGATAATGAGACATTATGAAGGATTTATGAAGAAGGCAAGAGTTAAAGGAAGATATTTTAATATAAGATGAGGAAGATAATTGTTTTACTTGGTGCACCTGGTTCTGGAAAGGGAACACAGGCAGTTTTTATAAAGGAGATGGGTTTTAAACATATCTCAACAGGAGAGATATTGAGGGAAGAGGTTAAAAAAGGCACAGAACTTGGGAAAAGGGTGAAAAGTATAATGGAGAAAGGAGAACTTGTTTCTGATGATATTATAAATGAACTTATGTTTAATGTTGTTAGAGAAAACAGTGGAGGTTTACTTTTTGATGGATATCCGAGGAACATTACCCAGGCAGAATCTTTTGATGAATTTTTGAAAGGGGAGAATCTTAAAGTGGATTATGTTATATATCTTGATGTTTCTGAGGATATCTGTAAAAAGAGACTTTCAGGAAGATTTTTCTGTCCAGAATGTAAAAAGGATTATAATATTTATTTTTCTCCTCCAAAAAATGACAGGTTATGTGATAACTGTGGTAAGGAACTTATCCAGAGGGATGATGACAAAGAGAATGTTGTTGAGGAGAGATTGAAGGTTTATTTTGAAAAGACATATCCCTTAATTGAATATTATGAAAAAAAGAAGGTTCTTTACAGAGTAAATGGTGAAAAAGATGTTATAGAGATTAAAGAGGATATAGAAAAGATTTTAAAAAATGGTAGTATTAAAGAAGGATGAGGAGATAAAAATTATGAGAGAGGCAGGAAGAAAACTCTCAGAAGTGATGGAAGTCTTAATAAATTCTGCAAAGGAAGGTGTAAAGACAAAGGAACTTGAAGAGATTGCTTATGATGAGATAAGAAAGAGGGACTGTATGGAGGCGTTTCAAACTCAGGGTTTTCCTTCATGTATATGTACCTCTGTGAATGAGGAGATAGTTCATGGGATTCCAGGAGAATATGTTTTAAAAGAAGGGGATATTTTAAGCATAGATGCAGGATTAATTTATAAAGGTTTTTTCTCTGATATGGCTGTTACAATTGGAATCGGGAATATTTCAAAGGTAAAGAGAAGATTGATAGAGATTACAGAGAAGGCACTTTATGATGGAATAAAAAGTTTTAAAGATGGGAACACTATAGGAGATATAGGTTTTTCAATAGAAAATACTGTGAGAAAAAATAATTTTAAAGTGATAAAATTGTTTGTTGGACACGGAATTGGAAGAAGACTTCAGGAACCACCAGAGGTTCCAAATTATGGAACTCCAAAAAAGGGAGTAAAGATTAGAAAAGGAATGGTGCTTGCTATTGAACCGATGGTAAGTTCTGGAACAGATAAGATTAGAATAAAAAAGGATGGATGGACAGCAGTTACAGCAGATGGTTCTCCATCTGCTCATTTTGAGCATACAGTTGCTTTAACTGATAATGGAACTGAAATTTTAACAAGGAGAAATTAATGGCAAAGGAAGATAAGATTGAACTTGAAGGGAAAGTAATAGAGGCACTGCCAAATGCAACATTCAGAGTTGAAATTGATTTACAGGGGAAAAAACATATTGTTCTTGCTCATATATGTGGAAGGATGAGAAAAAATTATATTAGAATTCTTCCGGGAGATAGAGTAAAGGTTGAAGTTTCAACATATGATTTATCAAGAGGGAGGATAACTTATAGGCTATGAAGGTTAAATCAAGTGTAAAACCAATATGTAAAAAGTGTAAAATTATAAAGAGGAAGGGAGTGGTAAGGGTTATATGTGAAAATCCGAAACACAAGCAGAGACAGGGATGAGGAAAATAGTAAACAGTAAGCAGAAAGTGGAGAGCAGGGAAAAGATGTTCCTTATAGCGAATGTAGCGTACCCTTCAGGGTGCGAAATAGTGAGCAAAGAAAGCAGGTTAATGTGAATGGAGGGAGGAGATGGCAAGAATTTCTGGAATTGAATTACCTAAGAATAAGAAGATTTTTATAGGGCTTACTTATATTTATGGTATAGGACTTCCAAGTTCAAAATGGATACTTGAAAAGGCAGAGGTTGACTCTGATAAAAGGGTTAAAGATTTAAGTGAGGAAGAGATATCAAGAATTCAGAAGGTTATTCAGGAGAACTTTAAAGTTGAAGGTGAATTGAGAAGAGAGGTTCAGAGGAATATTAGAAGGTTAATGGAGATAGGTTGTTATAGAGGAATAAGGCATAGATTAAGGCTTCCTGTAAGGGGACAGAGAACAAGGACAAACGCTAGAACAAGAAAGGGACCAAGAAAAACAGTTGGGACTGTTGGTGGAAAGAAAGGAAAGAAAGGATAGGGAGGATTGATGGCAAAGAAGAGAGGTTCAAGACCAAAAAAGAAAAAATTTACTCAGGATGTTACTGAAGCAATAGCACATATTCATGCAACATATAACAATACTATAATAACAATAACAGATTTAAATGGAAATGCTTTATGCTGGGCATCAGGTGGAACAGTTGGATTTAAAGGAACAAGGAAGGGAACACCTTATGCAGCTCAGCTTGTTGCAAGAAATGTCGCAAAAAGATCACTTGACATAGGGGTTAGAAGAATAAGGGTTTATGTTAAAGGGCCTGGAAGTGGGAGGGAGACAGCAATAAGGGCTCTTGAAGCCGAAGGGTTAAAAATAGTTGAGATAAGGGATAAAACCCCAATTCCTCATGATGGATGTAGACCTCCAAAGAGGAGAAGAGTATAGGAGGATAGGTGGCAAGGTTATTAGGTCCTAAATGTAAAAAATGTAGACGTTTTAATCAGAAACTTTTTTTAAAAGGAGTAAAATGTTTTACTTCAAAATGTCCATTAGATCCACATCATCTTCCATCTCCGAGAACCACAAGGCCTGGACAACATGGAGCAGGAGCAAAGGCATTTTCAGAGTATGGGATACGACTTGATGAAAAGCAGAAACTTCGTTTCATGTATGGAGTAATGGAGAAACAGTTTAAAAAATATTTTGAAATGGCTCAGAGAAGAAAAGGAGTTACAGGTGAGAATCTTTTGATAATTTTAGAAAGTCGTCTTGACAATGTTTTATACAGGATGGGTTTTGCACTATCCCGTCAGCAGGCAAGACAGTTTATAAGACATAGATTTATTGAGGTTAATTCAAAAGTTATTGATATTCCTTCATATCTTGTAAAACCAGGAGATGTTATAAGTTTAAGGGAAAAGGCAAAGAACAAGGAGATTTTTAAGGAGATAATTGAATATACAAAGGAGAATTTTCAAATTTTACCCCATCTTGAGGTGGACTTTGACAATATGAAAGGAAAATTTTTAAGGTATCCAGAAAGAAATGAGATACCGGTTGATGTTAATGAACAGTTGATAGTAGAGTTTTATTCAAGATAAAGGAGGAGAGAATGGATTTAGTTTTTCCTTCTAAGATTATAAAGGAAGAGTTAAAGGATGACTATGGAAGATTTATTGCAGAGCCACTTGAAAGGGGGTTTGGACATACAATAGGTAATTCTTTAAGAAGGGTTCTTCTTTCCTCAATTGAGGGAGCAGCAATTACTGGAGTAAAGATTGAAGGGGTTAAGCATGAATTTGACACAATTCCAGGAGTAAGGGAGGATGTGAGTGAAATAGTTTTAAATCTTAAAAAGGTTGCAGTTAAGATGTTCACAAATCAACCACAGAAGTTGATTCTTGATGTTAAAAGTCAGGGAGAGGTAAAAGCGGGTATGATAAAGGTTCCACCGGGAATTGAGATAGCAAATTCTGATGAATATCTTTTTACAATTGAATCTCCAACACATGTTTTTATGGAGATGGATGTGAAGAAAGGAAGGGGTTATGAACCTGTTGAAAAGAGGGAAGAGGAGTATCCAATAGGTTATATTCCAATAGATGCTATTTTTTCTCCTATATGGAGAGTGAATTACAGAGTTGAGAATACAAGAGTTGGAAGAAGAACGGATTATGATAAACTTATTATAGAGATATGGACAAATAAAACAGTAAGACCTGATGATGCTTTAAGTTTTGCAGCAGAGATATTGAGGGAGGGGCTTACAATATTTGTTGAATTTGAGAAGAAGGTTGAGATAAGGAAAGAGGAAGAAAAATTTGAGGATGAGAAGAAGAAAAAGATACTTGAGGAACTTCTTGAACAGGATATACACTCTTTGATGGAACTTTCGGTTAGAGCAACAAACTGTTTAAAAAATGCTAAGATAAGGAAATTGAAAGAACTTCTTTCAAAAACAGAACATGAACTGTTGAGTGTTAAAAATTTTGGACAGAAATCCCTTGAGGAGATTAAAAGTAAACTTGAGGAGTTGAGTAAGAGTAAAGGAGTTGAGTTGAAGTTTGGGATGAAGGAGTAAGGTATGTCAAGAGATAGAGAAGGAAGAAAACTTTCAAGACCTTCCTCACACAGAATTTCTCTATTGAGGAATCAGGCGACTTCACTTTTCAAATATGAAAGGATAAAGACAACTCTTGCCAAAGCAAAAGAGTTGAGGAAGTTTGCAGAGAACTTGGTTACAATTGCAAAGAGGGGAGACCTTTTTGCAAGAAGAGAAGTTGCAAGGCATATAAAGGATAAAGAAGTGTTAAAAAAACTTTTTGATGAGATTGCTCCAAGGTATAAGGAAAGAAATGGTGGTTATACGAGAATTATAAGGGTTGGGTA
>QMOP01000036.1 GCA_003650255.1 Caldisericota bacterium | reverse complement strand
GTGGTTTTTCTTTTAGAGTAATAAGATTAATTTTTGCATCATCTACAAATAATGAAAAGCTTTACATGGATAACTTTTCTTGCTCAGAAATAGATTATTTTCCGCGTAAGGAAAATAGAATATTATGTTTTCTCCCGGAGTCTAATTTTATTATTCCGAAGACAGGAAAAAATTCTTGACATTAGACTAATGTTTTGTTATAAATTCTCAGGAGAGAAGTGGAGGTAAAAAGAGTTTGCTCCGTTTCTTTCTTGCCCGCCCTGAGGAAGTTTTCCTTCTTATGTAGGAACTTACAGTTTTTCTTTCCCACATCTTCAGTGAGGTTCACGGTTTCATTAAATTTCTTTTATTAATTGGAATAAGAAGCAACAGGTGAAAGCTAAAATTTTAATTATCGATGATGATACAGATATCTTGTTGCTTCTTAAAACAATTTTAGTAAGAGCTGGTTATTCTGTTGTATGTGCTTCTAGTGGAGGAGTGGGACTTAAAAAAGCAAAAACTTCGAAACCAGATTTGATTATTCTTGATAAAGGTTTGCCCGATATAGAGGGATTTACTATATTTCAACTCCTCAAAAACGATAGACATACTTCCCATATTCCAGTAATTTTTCTTACAGGTAGAGATAAAAATGAACATGATATAATTTCTGGTTTAGAAGAAGGTGCAGATGACTATATAGTTAAGCCATTTAATACCAAGTTGTTACTTGCTCGAATAAAGAATATCTTTAGAAGAGTAATGGGGAAAACAGATGAGGAAATTTTGGAGTGTGGAGATGTATATATCAACTTAAGTCAAAGGAAGGTTTTAATAAAAGGAAGAGAAATAAAAAATTTAACCAATAAAGAATTTGATTTACTTTGTTTATTTATAAAGAAGAGTGGCCAATTATTGAAATACGAGTATATTTATGAAACAATATGGAATTGTGAGTTCACGGAATATGCAATTCATACTATTGAAGTCCATATTTATAATTTGCGCAAAAAACTTCACTCAGTATCTCATAAGATTGTAAATATACAGGGAGTAGGTTATAGATTTGAGCTATAAACTATTGAAAAGTTTTCCCCTAAAAAATCTTTGACCAGATAAAATTCAGTTTAATAATTCTATTTAAAAATTGATTAAATCTTGATTGCTTCTTGATTACGACTTGATTAAAGCGCGCTATATTAATTTTTGGAAAAATGTTAGTGCTAATTGTATCTCAGATAATGGAGGGATTATGAGAGGAATAAGCTTTATTAAAATTTTGATTTGTTGTGCAATTTTCATCTTCTCGTTTAGAAGTGATCTTTTAGCCGCTAACCTGAGAGATGTTGTCATCAATGAAATTGCATGGATGGGAACCAACGCTTCTTCTTATGATGAATGGATAGAACTTTTTAACAATACAAGTTCAACTATTTCTCTTGCTGGTTGGACACTATCAGCAGCAGATGGAACCCCATCTATTACTTTAAGTGGAGAGATAGGGCCTTATGGCTACTTCCTGTTAGAACGGACAGATGATAGTACAGTTTCGGATATTACAGCGGATCAAATATATACTGGTGCATTAGAAGATGGAGGGGAGGATCTTTTATTAAAGGACAATAATGATAATATTATTGATCGGGTAGATTGTTCTTCTGGATGGTTTGCAGGTGATGGAACTGATAAAATTACCATGGAAAGAATCGATTCACTATCGGATGGTTCAGCTTCTTCAAATTGGGCTAATAATGATGGAATTACCGTTAATGGTGAGGATGCTGATGGAAATCCTCTTAATGGGACTGCCAAGGCCAAAAATAGTGTTACCGACAGCACACCTCCTGCGAGTATTACTGACTTAGTTGCTCTCCCAGGTATAGGAGAAGGAGAGATTAATTTAACTTGGACAGCACCAGGGGACGATGGGTCAATAGGGCAGGTTACCTCTTATACTATTAAATATAATACAAACCAGATTACCTCTGCTAATTGGGAAAGTTCTACAGTATTTTTACAGTCATGGGTACCACAATCAGCTGGAATTATTGAGTGGCACACTATTACCGGGTTGACTCCTGGGATAACGTATTATTTTGCTATTAAATCTAAAGATGAAGCAAATAATGAATCCGGAATTTCTAATAGTCCTTCATCTATTGCTCAGTATTCAGATGCAGTTTTATTTAATGAGATTGCTCCCTCGGAGAGTAATGGGAGCGATATCATAGAAATTTATGTAAAGAAAGAAGCAAATTGTGCCGGTGCCAAAGTTTATGAAAACGCTAATGCTCAAGGATCAGAATTAATAAAAACCTTTCCTACCACAGGTGATTGGGCAGGAGTTTTTCCTGCGGGTACTTATATTGTTTTAAGATTGAACAATACTTCCGCTGATGAAACAGAGATCGGTGTAGATAAAGTGATAAATATATATTCTACGGATACCGGTTTAACGGCGACAGATAATTTACTGTTTTTAGGAAATATAGAAGGTTTAAAATTTTCTAATGGAGCATATCAGTCTGGAAAAATAGTTGATTTTGTTGCTTGGGCCAATCAGGATCAAGTTTCTCTTACAGAAGATTACAGAGCGGGAATAAATGCCGCTGTAAATGCTGGACAATGGACAAAAATAGGAGCTACCCCAATTCAATTTGACTGTGTTAATTCTCGTGGTTGCTATACCAGTGATAGGGGGCTTGCTCGGGATCAGTATTCCACGGATAATGATTCAAAATTTGATTGGTCATATAGGACCTCATTAAGTATTGGTGCGGTAAATAGTCCACCTACTACTTATCAGGGGCAGGGTGAGGGTTCTATTTCGCCTGCAGATACAGTAATTGTTAACACTACAGGCACTTGGACAATAACTTATACAGCTGCTAATCCCAATAATGATAATGTTTGTCATATGGTAACTATAGAGATTCCTCAAGGATGGACACTGCCCCAGACAATAGATCCATATTCAGCTGGTTATGTTACCACCACTTATTCTTTTGCCTCAGGATATGGGGTAACAGTATCTAGCCGATTGGTAATCCTTCCTGTAGGTAATATGTCTAATGGTGACATTATAAATGTTGAGTATAGAAATGCAGTTGTCCAGGCAGATACAGGTGTTGTTACTTTTATTATTTCTTCTGATGAGACAGGCACAAATGTTGGAGAAATAGAGGCGGGATCGCCTTCACTTGTTGTAAGCGATGACACTACACCTCCAGCGGCCATTACAGATCTTTCTTCTGTCACTGGCACAGCCGAAGGAACGATAGTTCTTTCTTGGACTTCTCCCGGGGACGATGGTAGTATTGGTCAGGCATCAGCATACATTGTAAGGTATTCAACTACAGGAATTATAGAGACGGATACACAATTTGATTTAGCAATGGATTACCCTAATAACTGGGTTCCTTTATCCGCGGGAGAAAAGGAGACACACATCGTGGAAGGATTAAAGCCAGGGATTACATATTGGTTTGCCATAAAAACTCAAGACGAAGTTCCCAATACTTCTACTATTTCCAACTCACCTTTTGCCCCCGCATATAATTCCCCTCCGTCTGCTCCACTTAATTTAAAAGCGTCGGTTTCCTATCAGACAGTTGACCTCTCTTGGGATTCTAATACAGAACCCGATTTGGCAGGTTATAATATATATCGTTCAACTCTTAGTGGTGTAAATTATACAAAACTAAATACTTCTTTGCTGCTTTCTACTACTTATCATGATACAGGCTTGGTAACAGGGAACACTTATTACTATGTTGTAACCGCTGTTGATAACACCGAACTCGAAAGTGAATATTCTACCGAGGTATCTGCTGTCCCTCCTGACCTTATTCCACCAGATGGAGCTATTGTTATTAGTGAAATAATGTATGATCCCGGTGGCATAGAACCTGATGAAGAGTGGATTGAAATTTATAACCGGTCAGACAGCACAGTAGATTTATCTTCTTGTACATTTAGTGATGGGGAAGGAAGTTATATTTTCCCTCAGAAAACATATCTTAACCCAGATAGTTATCTTGTGCTGGGTTACAGTCAGAATTCAGCTAATGGTAGTGTAGATTTGGTTTATGGGGAGATTACCGGAGAAAGTCTCTCTTTGGCTAATACTGATGATGAAGTGATAATCAAAAATAAACAGGGTGATATAGTAGATATTGTTGCTTATACTTCTGACTGGGGAGCTGCTAATGGTACAGGTTCAGATAATTTTACACTTCAGCGTAAAGACATGGACGCATCCTCTCAAGAGCGAACTAACTGGGGACAAAGTTTGGACCAAGGAGGAACACCCGGGGCCCCGAACAATACTGATACAATTCCTCCAGTTATAGAACATACACCCATTAGCAAAGCTTATGCAGGTCAGCCGATTCATATACATGCTAAAGTAACAGATAACCAGCCATGGTATACTGGAAATGTAAAGCTTTACTATCGGCGCACTGGAGGAACAACGTCCTACACCGAGGTTCAAATGACAGGAACTTTAGATGAGTATAGTGGAACCATCCCATCCGAAGATGTTACCATGGACGGAGTAGAGTACTACATTTGGGCAATGGATGATTACAATAACATCGCTACTGCTCCATTGACTGCTGCTGCGACTTCTCCGTATCAGATTACAGTTGTTCAGAATCCCTATGCTCTGGTTATAAATGAAATTATGTATGATCCCGCACAACCAGAGCCTGACTATGAATGGGTAGAGCTTTATAACGCTACTTCTACTGCACTGGATATTTCTTCCTGGACATTTTCCAATTTGAATGCAACCTATGTAATTCCTGAAGGAACTATTATCCCAGGTTATGGTTACTTTGTACTAGGATATAGCTCCTCAGCTGCTGGAGGAAATGTTGATTTGGTTTATGGGTTAGATTCTCAAGGACAGGATATCCAATTTAGTAATATTCTGGCAAGCGTGAGCGATTCAGTTATTATTAAAGATACTGAAGGAATTGTTGTTGATGAAGTTCCTTATTCATCTCATTGGGGAGCTCATAATTTTACTGGTCCTAATAATAATTCACTGGAAAGATTGATGCCTTCGGGACCTTCCAGTGAACAAAGTAATTGGTTACATTCTAATATCAAAGGCGGAACTCCCAAGGCGAAAAACTCTTCTCATATGATTAGAAATGTCATAATTGCTCCGGAAATATTTAATCCTGTAAGAGGAAGTACAGCGACCATTACCTATGATCTTGTCTGGGAATATGATATGGAATCTGATACTACCACTGTGGAGATAAAGATATACAATTCCTCAGGAGTTTTGGTGAGGTCTTTTATAGATATAAAATATTCCTCTGGTACCTACTCTCAGGTCTGGGATGGTAAAGATGAGAATGGGGAAATTGTTCTGGGTATAAATACAGTTGAAATTATTGGAACCAATGGTTCTATTGTTTGTACTCATAATACCGATGATAGAGCTTGGTTTGATTATGGGGGGATAATTGGTTATATGGGAGATTATTTTGAAGCAGCAAAAGGAGAAGTCGGTATTCTAGAAGTTTCTTTTTCCAAACCGGTTGTAGTTTCTATAAATATAGAAGATTCAGATCACAATATATTAAATAAGCTGTCAGAAAATAAAATCGTTACAGAGTCGGCTCTCATACTTTGGGATGGCAGAAATTCTTTAGGACAATTAATAGATTTGAATGAGTATCAGAATATTTATACTGTATTTTTGGATAAGCCGGAAGGACATATTTTAGCAACAATAAATCCTGTTTATCTCTATGATGTAAATATTTCCACTAGATCTGCTTTTAATCCAGAAAATGGAGAAAAAATTTCACTCTATTATTCAATTTCGGGGTCGGCATCAGTGAATATAAAGGTGTATAGAGAAGATACAGGTGAGTTTATAGAGACGTTATTTGATGGAGTGCAGGAGGCAGGTTCATATTCAGTCATATGGGATGGTAAAGATGAAAATAATCAGCCGTATGATGATGGAACCTACCTGATAGTAATAAAAGTAGATAGTCAGAGTATCACGCGGGAGATAGCTTTAAGAAGTTATTAATAGAAAAGGAGGTAATATGAGTTTTTGGTCAAATCCTCGATTCCGATTTTTACGTCTTATCATTACGGCGATAACTTTATGTACATTCTGTTTTGTTTTTATCGGAGGCGACTATATCTACGCTTGCAACCCCGAAGGAGGGAGTGGAGGCCAAGGAGGGCCTAACCAAGGTGGAGGTGATCCGGTACATATTTATTCTGGAAGTTCTTTATTCAGTGTTACAGATATTTTCATTCCTGGTAGAGGTTTTCCTTTGGTTTTTCAAAGAATTTATAAGAGTGGATGGGGAGAAAGCTCTATACTGGGAAATTGGGATCATAATTTGAATATTCAAGCTAAATTAAATATTGCTCCTTCTGGGGTTCCTGTGGATATGAAAAGATATTCTGATGGTAAATCCTATGAAATATATCCACGCATTTTAATTTCCATAGAAATAAAAATGCCAGATGGATTTATAGCTGTTTTTAATAAAGAGAAAGATTATTTTTGGGCGCCAAACATCGATAATCCTTCTGTAGAGGAAATTATGTCTCTTCTTGCTAACGGAGAGGAAATATCCAATCCAGAAAATGAGTTTTCTTTCTGGGGAATACCTAATAGACTTCGCCAAGCTAATACCAGATTGGAATCATTAGGAGCAGAGCATTCCAAAGTTATAAAAAACGCTGATAATACGATCACATGGCGAAAAAAAGATGGAACAAAATACCATTTTTCAGTATTTAAAGGAAGTACAACGAGAATTAAAGGGGCTGACAGTGCTCCTTGGCGCAAACAACCAGTGGCGAAAATATTAAGTATCGAAGACAGAAACGGTAATAAGATAACTTTTCAGTATAATAATACTGAATACGATTCTCCAGACAATAAACTTGTTTCAGTGACAGACGCTTCTGGTCGCCAACTAACTTTCACTTATGGGAGTGATTATGTAGAAATAACCGATAACATCAACCGGACTTGGAAATATTATCTTTCCGATGGGAAATTAGTTAAAGTTGTGGATCCTCTTGGGAACTATGTTACCTATGAGTATAATTTCGCTGGGGATTTGATTAAATTAACCAATAAGAGGGGATATAGCTGGCAATTTACATATGATGACCAGCATCGTCAGACGTCTTCTACAGACCCACTAGGTAATACTATTACAGTTTCTTATTCTACTTATACAGTTCCCTCTCCCTTTCTGGATGTTTCTGAAGGCGTCTCAGAAAATGCTAAAAAATATCGTGAAACCAAATTTACTTGGCCCAATGGCAATACTGAAATCTATACATATGATCCAGTCAAGGGTATGGTGGTGAAAATAACCGATCCATCTGGACTTGAAACATTATACCAGTATGATACAGATGGAAATATCATTAAAATTATTGCCAGAAAGAATGGTACAGATCTTAGAACCATGCATTATTTTTACGATAATTATGGCAACTGTATTCGAGCAGTTTTACCAATGGGAAATGAGTACAGATGGACTTATGAAAACACTTACAACAGACCTACTGCATATTACGATCCAGTTGGCAGCACCACTACTTACACTTATGATTCTCGTGGAAATCTTATCGAAGTTACAGACCCAGAAAATCATAAGAGTACATTTACTTATAATTCCTATGGCGAAGTAATAGCTATAACTAATTCTCGTGGTTACACCACAACTTTTTCCTATAATTCTTATGGATATGTTACCCGTATAACCGACCCCCTGGGTAATTCCACTGAATTTGCTTATGATGAAGTAGGAAATTTAACAGCAGTTACTGATGCGCTTAATCGCACAACAACTTATGAATACGATCTTTTGGGACGGCTTATAAAGATCACCGATGCTCAGAATAATGTTATTCAGTATGAGTATGACGCTGGAGGCAACTTAATAAAAATTACTGATCCGAATGGAAATATTACTACATATACCTATGATGCTTTAAATCGTCTGATAAAAGTTACAGATGCTTTGAATAATATAACTCAATATGAATATGACAGTGTGGGCAATCTGATAAAAGTTATCGACGCCAATGGAAATGCTACCACCTATGAATATGAAAAAGCATTGAATATAACTGTCAAATTGAACAAATTGAGACATAATTATCAGCTTAGGTATCTTCTTACATGTAAAACAGATCCCCTTGGGAATCAAAAGACATTTACCTATGATGAACTGGGGAATTTAATTTCCCGCACTGATCCTAATGGGAACACAGTCAATTTTACCTACAATGATAATGATTGGCTAATACAGAAAACATTCCCAGACAACACCACAATTTCCTACACCTATGATAATAAAGGTCGTCGTATTTCCGTTACAGATTCTAATGGGACAATTTCCTATACCTATGACCGACTTGATCGGGTAACTCAGATAGTCTATCCAGGAAACAAGGTAGTTAAATATAGTTATGATAGTACAGGTAATCGTACACAGATTGTATATCCTGATTCTTCAACAGTAAAATACACCTACGATCCCTTAAATCGTATATCCACTATAACTGATTTCGCTGGCAATGTTTCCACCTACACATATAATGCTGTAGGAAGAATTACAGAGTTAAAATATGCTAATGGAGTACAGGCAAATTTTGAATATGATTCTTTAAACCGTCTTATTTCTCTTGAATACAGAGTAAACACTTCAACAATATATCGTTCAACCTATACTTATGATGTTACAGGAAATATATTAACCAAAACATTTGACAACGGAGAAAAATGGGAGTATAATTATGATAGTCTATATCGTCTGAAAAAAGCGGTGAAAAAAGATAGTCAGGGTAATATACTTATTAGTCATGAATATACCTACGATGGAGCAGGTAATAGAACCACTTTTACTGATTTAAACGGATCAAAATCCTACACCTACAATGCTGATAACCGTTTGCTTTCAGTTGACGGGACATCATTTGGTTACGATAACAATGGTAATATGACCTCAAAAACCATTGGCACACAGACGACTTCATTTGAATATGATTACCGCAATCAATTGATAAAAATAACTTATCCTGATGCAACAATAAACACATTCAAATATGATCCCTATGGAAGAAGAATAGAGAAAAAAGATTCCAGTGGAACCAAAAAATACCTCTGGGACGGTATAAAAGTTATCTGTGAATATGATGGAAATGATAATCTGACAGACTTATATGCCTATGGAATAGGCAGGAGAATTATCAGTCGCAAAATTGTATCTTCTTCCAGTATATATTTCTATCATCAGGATGAGCTGGGGTCTGTTGTGAGGATAACAGACATAAATGGAAATGTAGTAAACAAATATGAATATGATGATTTTGGGAATATAATTTCCCAGACAGAAAATATAAGCAATGACTATACTTATACAGGAAAAGAAAGGGATAAAGATTCAGGATTATATTATTTTGGAGCAAGGTATTATGACCCTGAAATAGGGAGGTGGCTGACGAAGGACCCGAAGTTAGGAAGAATTCCTGCTTTGAGATATTTTCTTGTTGCTCAAAAGTTAAACAGATAT
>QMOP01000035.1 GCA_003650255.1 Caldisericota bacterium | reverse complement strand
GGTGGGAATGGCTTTGGAAGGTACGCATCTGCTCCAAGAGAAAGCATTTTCTGCTTATCCTCGGGAGAGGCATAAGCGGTTATTGCAAGGACCTTTATATTTTTTGTCTTTTCATCACTTTTTATATTTCTACAAACCTGATAACCATTTATTCCAGGAAGACGAACATCAAGAATAACAAGTTCTGGCTTAAACTCTACAACCTTTCTTCCTGCTTCAAATCCATCCCTTGCTATCTCAATCTCAAGCTTTGAATCAATCCTTGATAGATAACCTCTAATAAGGTCAACACTGTCAGGGTCGTCGTCAACAATAAGAACTTTTGGTTTTATTCCAAGTTCTTCAGGAATTGGGAGATTGTATTTTTTTAAAAATTCAACTAAATCCTCCTTTCTTACCCTTCTGTGTCCTCCAGGAGTTCTATAGGCAATGAGCTTTCCATCGTTAATCCATTTGATTACTGTTGTAAGGTCACATCCAAGAAGTTTACTTATTTCATAAGTAGTAAATATATTTTTCCTCAAAAACCCTCCTATTATATTCTAAAAAATTTATTTCAAATTTGTCAAGTAATTTTTTGAATTTTTTGAAAGAGTGTATTTTTCAAAAGTGCTGTCTCAAACTAAAATTTCTTTCATAAAAACTCCCTCATACTTTTCCCTGAACCTCTGTTTTTTATCTTTACAATCTCTGCCATTATACTTAAAGCAACTTCCCCTGGTGTTTTTCCTCCTATATCAAGTCCAACTGGTGCATGAACCCTTTCATCAATCTTTAATCCTTTTTCTTCTATCTCTTTAAAAACTGACTTTACTTTATTTTTGCTTCCTATCATACCGATATATTTTGCTTCTGTCTTTAATGCCTCCTCAAGACATACAGAATCAAACTGATGGCAATATGTAACAATAACAATGTAGGTATTTTTATCAATCTTTAATTTCTTAAAACTCTCTTTATAATCTTCACAGATAACATCAACTGCTCCAGGAAAAAACTCTTTTTTAGCAAAATCTTTTCTATTATCAATAACTATAAATGGCAAACCAATAAGTCCTGCTATTTTTGAAATTGCCCTTGCAATATGACCTGCACCAAAAATTATCAAAATCTCTTCTGGATAAAAATACTCAAACAAAACCTCAACAATTCCTCCACACGCCATTCCAGTAGGAGTTCCCTCTTCAAGTTCCTTTTTTAAAAGATTGTATCTTTTTGTAAAATTCTCTTTTTTCTCAAAACCATTTAATGCATCCTCTATAACAAGTTTTTCAAGTGCCCCTCCTCCAATTGTATACTCAATATCTCCTTGAGGATAGACAATCATCCTTGTTCCTAAATCCCTTGGAGAGGAACCATCACTTTTTATAAGTGTTGTAAGACAAAAAATTCTTCTTTCCCTTTTTAATTCAAAAATTCTTTCAAATATATCCTTCATATCTCCTCCCTGAAATTATGAAGTAAACAGTAAATAGCAAATGGCGAATAGCGAATGGTAGGTGGTTTTTCCCGAAGGGGCTTTGCGAGATTTTCTAATAAATCTGTTTCTCGCGAGCGTCCCCCGAGGGGAAAACCACCCATCCAGTATTACTTTCATTTTTTCTTTATAAACTTTTTATAATCAGAAATTGTGTCAATGTCAATTACAATTCCCTCATCATCAACAACAACATACCTCACATCTTCAATATTCTCCCTTATAATACTTCTTGCTCCGTTTTTTAACTCCTTAAATAAAATATCATTAAAAAATTTTCTTGGAAAAATTGTTGGATGTCCTTTCCTTCCATTATAAAGAGGAACAATAATCTTCTCCTTATCTTCTTTCCATATATCTATTAACTTCTTATAAGTTGAACTCTTCACAAGTGGGTGGTCAACAAGTGTAAAGATTATGGCTTCAATTTCTTTTTTTACACTTCTAATTGCTTTCCTTAATGATGAAATCTGTCCTCCTTCCCAGTTTTCATTATAGACAATTTCCGCATCAAGTTTTGCCTCTTTCTTTATTAAATCAATATCCTTTCCAAGAACAACAATAATATCCTTAATTCCTGCATCCCTCATCCTTTTTATAATAAAATCAACAAACCTTTCTCCATTAATTTCAAGAAGTGCCTTTGGAAAACCTATTCTTTCGGATTTTCCTGCTGAAAGTATTACACCCTGAATCAAATTGCTTCTTTCAAAATCCTTTCAAAAAGAACTCCTGCTGTATGAAACCTGTACATTCCAGAAGAACGAAAATCAGTTATAGGAGAGATTACTTTCAATGCCTTTTCCTTTGCTTTTGATATTATAGAAGGAGAAACTCTTTTTCCAATCAAAAACTCCTCTGCCTCCCTACATCTTATGACAGTTGGACCAACCGCTCCAAAAGAGATAGAGATGTCTTTTACAACCCTATCTTTAATATAACCTGAAATAGCACATGATACTTTTGAAATTGAAAGAGCATTCCTCGGTCCAATCTTTTTAAATGAATAAAAATTTATTTTCTTTTTTGGTATAATAATTCTTTCTATAATTTCACCATTTTCAAGAATATTTTTCTTAACTCCAATAAAAAACTCTTCAATCTTAACTTTTCTTCTCCTCTCTCCTTTAATGAGTTTCAAAAAACTACCAAGAACATAAAGTGCTGGAATGCTGTCTCCAGCAGGAGAGGAGTTTGCAATATTTCCTCCGATAGTTGCTCTATTTCTTATCTGTTTTGAACCAATTGTTTTTGATGCTTCAACAAGAACAGGAGCATATTTTTTTATAATTTTATCCTCAATAATCTCTGAAAATGTTGTAAGAGAACCAATCTCAATTCTATCCTTATACTCCTTTATCCCTTTCAACTCTTTAATCTCAGAAATATCAATAAAAGTAGCATCTTCTTCAATCATTCCATCTTTATAATAAACCATAAAGTCAGTGCAACCAGCAAGAAAATAAATTTTCTCTTTTGATCTCTTTACAATCTTCTTAAGTTCTCCTAAATTTTTAACCTTGAAAAATCTCATTTCTGTATGAGTTTCTTTATTGCTTTTAAAATCTTAACATATCCTGTACATCTGCAGAGATTTCCTTCTATTGCCTCCTTTATCTCCTCATCACTCGGTTTTTTCTTTTTATCAAGAAGTGCCTTTACACTCATAACAAATCCAGGAGTGCAAAACCCACACTGAACTGCACCCTCTTCAATAAATGCTTTTTGAATTGGATGTAATTCATTATTTTTTGTTATACCTTCAATTGTAATAACCTCTTTTCCATCAACCTGGGAAATTGGTATAAGACAGGAGTTAACTGCTTTCCCATCTAAAATAACTGTACAGGCACCACACTCTCCCTTCCCACATCCTTCTTTTGTGCCTGTTAAATTAAAGTTCTCCCTTAAAACCTCAAGTAGTGTTTTAAGAGGAGAAACTTCAACATCAACCCATTTTCCGTTTAATTTAAATCTAACCTTCATTCTTGAAAAACAATCTTCTCAGGTAGAATCGGCAAACTTCTTATTCTCTTTCCTGTTGCATTAAAGATTGCATTTGCAATTGCTGGTGCTGCAGCAATCAAAGGGGGTTCACCTAATCCTTTTGCTCCATATGGGCCATTCGGGTACTTCTCCTCAACAATCACAACTCTAATATCATCTGGAATATCCTTTATAGTTGGGATAATATAACCAGTGAAATTATTCGTTATAATTCTTCCCTCTTCAAGAACAAGATTTTCATAAAGTGCATAACCTATTCCCTGAACAGCACCACCCTCAATCTGTCCTTCTGCTAATTTGGGATTTACTGCCTTTCCTATGTCATGCCCTGAATAAAATCTTAAGATCTTAACAGTGCCGAGTTCAATATCAACCTCAACCTCAGCAACCATACAGGAATAAGTATAGGTAAAATATGCATCTCCAATTCCTGTCTTTCTGTCAAAAGTTGTTCCTTCAACCCTATAAAAACCCTGCTCTGCCATTTTAACCCTTCTATTATAACACTCCTTTACAGCATCAAAATAACTTATCCTCTTTCCACCAGCATAATAATATCCATTCTTTGAAATAACCTTTCCTCTTACATTGAAAATATCTCTTACAACACCATCAATTCTCCTTCTTAAAATCTTACAAGCATTTATTATTGCATTTCCACTCATAACAGTTGTTCTTGATGCAACTGTTGGGCCTGAATCAGGAATTCTTGTTGTATCAGGTTCAATAATGTTTACAACTTCATATGGTGCTCCAAGTATTTCTGATGCAATCTGAGTAAGAACAGTAAATGCACCCTGTCCCATTTCAGTATTTCCAACAGCAACAAGAACTGATCCATCCTTAAAAATCTGAACATGTGCTCCTGCTTTTTCTAAAAATTTACCCTCTGCACCAAGACCAACTCCATAAAAACTTGTAGCAATTCCTATTCCTCTTCTAATTCTACCTTTTTTATTTTGAGGATCTTTCCACTTTTTATTGAAATTTGAAATCTTTGTGATCTTGTCAACAACCTTCTTTAATCCACAACTTTCCTTTATAAGATGTCCTGTTGCTGTCTTCTTTCCTATGTCAAGAAAATTCTTCTTCCTTAATTCAAGAGGATTCATTTTAAGTTCATGAGCAAGTTCATCAATTATTGACTCATTTGCAAAGTTTGCCTGTGGCTGACCAAATCCTCTAAAAGCACCACATGGAACCTTATTTGTTGCAACTGCAAATGAATCAACCCAGACATTTTCTATATCATACGGACCTGTAGAGTGAACCGTTCCTCTCCATAAAACTATTGGACTCAAAGTTGCAAAAGCTCCACCATCAAGAACATATTTAACCTTAATTGCAGTAATTTTCCCATTTCTTTTTGCTCCAATCTTTATATTTATCCATCCAGGATGCCTTTTTGACATTGAATCAAAATCTTCTTCCCTTGTATAAATAAGTTTGACAGGTCTATTTGTAAGAAAACTGCAGAGTGCAGCATGTCCTGCAACAATTGATGGAACATCCTCTTTACCTCCAAAAGCTCCTCCTGTTGTTGTCTGAACAACCCTTATTTTACTTTGAGGAATACCAAGAATATTTGAGACAGCATCCAGAACATAAAATGGACACTGCATTGTTCCATAAACAGTAATTGAACCATCAATTGAAGGTTCAGCAAGCATCCCCTGTGTCTCAAGATATGAATGAACCTGATAATTTGTTCTGTATGTTCTTTCAATCACAACATCTGCTTCCTTAAACCCTCTATTTATATCTCCTTTTCTTATTTTATATGCCCTGAAAACATTATCCTTTCCATAAATCTTTGGAGCATCCTTTTTCATTGCTTCAAGTGGGTCAAAAACAGCAGGTAATTCCTTATATTTAAGTTTTATTTTCTTCAATGCCTTTCTTGCTATTTCCTTACTTACTGCAACAACAAGTGCTATTGGTTGACCATAAAATTTACATACATCCTCAGCAAGAAAAGGATAATCATCAAAAACAAGAGGGACTTTATTTACTCCTGGGATATCCTTATACGTGAATACTCCAGCAACTCCTTCAATCTTTTTTGCTTCCTCTGTATCAATTGAAATAATCTTTATGTGTGGACGGGGACTTCTGAATGTTACAGCATATAACTCGTCTCCCCTTTTGTAGTCATCAACAAACCTTGCTTTTCCAGTAACCTTATCAAAAGCATCTTTTCTTATTTTTGAAGAACCAACTATCTCCATAATAAAAAAGTGTAACTAATTTAACTTAAAAAATCAAGTATTTTTGGATCATTCGCTAGAGAGTTATTACCTCCTTGACTTGCTCTGTGTTTCTTGATAGGATAATAAGAAAGGAAAAAGGATATGGAAATTAAATTTCTAAGGGCCTTGAAATTTTTGAGGAAGTAAAGGAATTATTTAAAAAAGAGTTTGAAGAATGGTATAAGAGATTTGTGAAAAGCCGGGAGGAAAGATGAAGGAGAAGAAGGATGAGAGAAAAAAGAGTTTGGAGATAGCAATTGAACAGATTACAAAGAGGTTTGGTAAAGGTGCAATAATGAGATTGGGAGATGAGAAATTTAGAGGAAAGGTTGAGGTTATTCCAACAGGAGCAATATCACTTGATATAGCCCTTGGAGTTGGTGGTATTCCAAGGGGAAGAATTATTGAGGTTTATGGGCCAGAAGGAGGAGGAAAGACAACACTTTCACTTCAGTTAATTGCAAATGTTCAAAAAAATGGTGGTATAGCAGCATTTATAGATGCAGAGCATGCTCTTGACCCAATTTATGCTAAAAAACTTGGAGTTGATGTTGACAAACTTCTTATTTCACAGCCAGACAATGGTGAACAGGCACTTGAAATAGCAGAGACACTTGTAAGAAGTGGTGCTGTTGATATAATTGTAATTGATTCTGTTGCTGCTCTTGTTCCTAAAGCAGAGGTTGAGGGAAGTATGGGTGATTCTCAAATAGGACTTCAGGCACGTCTTATGTCCCAGGCATTGAGAAAACTTACTTCAAGCATTTCAAAATCAAGAACAGCAGTAATTTTTATAAATCAGGTAAGAGAAAAAATTCATACTTTTGGATTTGGAGGAGTTCCTGAGACAACACCAGGTGGAAGGGCATTGAAGTTTTACTCTTCAGTTCGTCTTGAGGTCAAGAGAATCGGATCAATTAAGAAAGGAGATAAAGTTATAGGAATAAGGGTTTCTGTTAAGGTTTCAAAGAATAAGGTTGCTCCTCCTTTTAGAAGTGCTGAATTTGATATGTATTTTGAAGAGGGTATTTCAAGAGAAGCGTCTTTAATTGATACAGGAGTTCTTTACGATGTCGTGAAAAGGCAGGGAACATGGTTTACATTTGGAAATGTTAAACTTGGTCAGGGAAAAGAGGCTGCAAGGAATTTTTTAAAAGCAAATCCAGATATTGCTGATAAAATTGAGGAAGAGATAAAGAAGAAAGCATTTTCAAGTTGAATATAAAGAAATTCACGATAGGAGAATTTGAGACAAATTCCTATTTACTTATTAGAGAGAAAAAAGCAATTTTAATTGATTGTCCGGGTATGAGTGAGATAATTAACTATTGTATGAATAATTCAATCAAAATAGAAAAAATAATTCTTACTCATTCACATTATGACCATATATACGGTTTAAAGAAAAGAGGAGATATTCCTTTTGGTTGTTATAAGGATGAAGTTGAATTTCTTTTAAATCCATATCTTAATCTTTCTGAATATTTTGGAGAAAATATTTCAATTAAGCCAGATTTTATAATAGATAGTGATTTTGAATTTTGTGGGAAGATTATAAGAGTCATTCATACTCCAGGGCATACAAAGGGTTCTGTTTCATATCTTATAGATGATAAGATTTTTACAGGAGATACTGTATTTTCAAATGGTATTGGAAGGGTTGATTTCCCAGGTGGAAGTATTGATGAGATAAAAAAGTCAATTAAGGAAAAGATTCTTACACTCCCGGATAAAACAGAAGTTTTTCCAGGACATGGTGAGAATACAACTATAGGAGAGGTGAGGAAGTGGTTAATGAATTTGTTGAATATTTAAAGGTTGAAAAGGGAGCAAGTTCTAATACTGTCTCATCATATAAAAGGGATATTGAGAGGTTTCTTAACTTTGTAAAGAAGGATGTGAAAAAAATTGAATACAAAGACATAGTTGAGTTTTTGAGAAATGAGAGAAGAGAGGTTTCTCCTCAGACAGTTGCAAGAAGAATATCAAGTATAAGGACATTTTTTAAGTTTCTTATAAGAGAAGGGTATATTGAGAATGATCCAACCTCAAATATAAAAACTCCAAAACTTTCAAGAGAACTTCCTGATGTTATTTCTATTGAAGAGGTTGAGAGGTTACTTAAAATGCCTGCAACAACTTTAAAGCAAAAAAGGGAAAAAGCAGTAATAGAATTGATGTATGCAACAGGGTTAAGGGTTTCTGAACTTGCGAATTTAAAAATGGAGGATTTGAATCTTGAATATGGATTCCTTAAATGTAAAGGGAAGAGAAGTAAAGAGAGGATTGTTCCAATTGGAAGAAAGGCAAAGGAAGCAGTTATGGATTATTTAAGAAATCTTCCTTATGAACCATATTTTGTTTTTGAGGTAAGAAAAGGAAGACCAATTACAAGGGTTGGTTTGTGGAAAATGATAAAAAGAAGATCATTTCAAGCAGGAATAAGAAAAAATATAAGTCCCCATACATTAAGGCACTCATTTGCAACTCATTTATTAGAAAGAGGAGCAGATTTAAGAAGTATTCAGGAACTTCTTGGGCATAAGAATATCTCAACAACCCAAATTTATACACATATTACAAAAAAGAGATTAAAGGAACTACACAGGATTTATCATCCAAGACCCTAAATCTCTTTTCTTCCTTCAATTGCTTCTTTTAAAGTGAGTTCATCAGCATACTCAATTTCTGTTCCCAGAGGAATTCCTCTTGCAAGTTTTGTTATCTTTATCTCTGGAAATACTTTTTTTCTTTCATCCTTTATGTAAATTGATGTTATTTCTCTTTCACTTCTTGGATTTAGTGCAATTATAATTTCTTTTATTTTATCCTTTTTGATTCTTTCAATTATTTTTTCAATTCCTATTTGATCCACTCCTTTTCCTTCAAGGGGTTTGATAACAGAATCAATTACATGATATCTTCCTTTAAACACTTTTGTTCTCTCAATACTTTTAATTCCCTGAACATCTTCAACAATACAGAGTTTTTCCTTTTCTCTTGTTGGGTCTTCACAGATACTACATATCTCTTTTTCAGAGAAATTATTGCATATTTTACATTTTTTTGTCTTTGTATATCCATCAACAATATCTTTTATAAATTTTTCAAAATCTTCCTTTTTCCAGTTTAGAATTTCAAATGAAATTCTCTGAGCCATTTTTGGTCCAATTTCAGGTAGCATTTTTAATGCTCTTATTATTTTTAAGACAGATTCTGGATAATCACTCATCTATTGGACCTGATAGGAAACCACCAAGTTCTTTTAATTCCTCTTCTATTTTTTTAAGTTCAGGGTCCTGTTCTTTTATTTGCTGAGGGGTTGATCTTAATTTTGGATGTTCCTCTTTTTTCTTTTCGCTTTCCTTAATTGTAAAATCAAAACTCCATCTAATCCCGTTTACTCTTTCCCATATTTTTTCGAGGTTTTCCTTATTTTTTTCAGCAAGTGTTTTATTGAATTTTTTATCTTCAGGAAATTCAAAAATTAATTTTTTCTCTTTTAAATTGACAATTTTCCTTGCAACTTTCAGGTAATTATAATGAGGAGATTTTTCCTTTTTTAGAAAAAGAATAAAATTTTTCCACATACTTTCATAATCAGTTTCTCCCCTTTTTTCTTCTATAACCCCTTCTTCCTCTTTTTTTGTTTCTTTAGTTTCAGAGAGATGAATATTATCAAGGTTTTCAATCAATTTTTCTATTGGAATATAACCTGAAGCAATCTTTAAGAGGTCAAGTTCAACATACTCTCTTGGAAACCTTGCCCATCTGATTTTATTTTTTGTCTGGGATAAAATTTCAATTATCCATATAAGTTCCCTCTCGGTAAACCCCTTTTCAATTTCAGAAATCTTCTTTTTTCTTTTCTCAGGTATATCC
>QMOP01000034.1 GCA_003650255.1 Caldisericota bacterium | reverse complement strand
ATCTTATCCCTTGTTACCGGTAGCGTAGCGAGTTTCCCTTTTTCAGGTTCCCTTAAAGTGATTTTTATTCCAATTATAAGAGAAATAATTGCGATAATCAGTAAAAAGAGTCCAACAATTTTTTCTTTCATAATTTGAAATTATACTAAAGAAAAATGTTTTAGTAAAGTTAAAATTTTTGTATAATCATCAAATATGGAAATAGTTAAATATCCTGATAAAATGTTGCGTCTTGTATCGGAGAAGATAGATAAGGTTGATGGAGAGATTAGATCTCTTGCAAGGGAGATGATAAGGGTGATGCGGAAATATAATGGACTTGGTCTTGCTGCGATTCAGATTGGAGTTCCAAAAAGGTTAATAGTTGTAAATGCTGATTTAATTAAAAGAGGTTCTGGTATAATTGTTCTTGCAAATCCAAAAGTTGTTGAAGGAAGCGGTGAAAGTTTTGAAGAGGAGGGATGTTTATCAATCCCAGGATTTTATGAGAAGGTTAAAAGGTATGATGAGGTCCTTGTTGAGGGATTAAATTATGATGGAATGATTGTAAGGCTCCGTTCAGATGGATATATAGCAAGGGCATTTCAGCATGAGATAGATCACATAAATGGAATTCTTTTCATTGATAGATTACCATTTTTTAAAAAATTAAAATTCAGTTTTAAATATGCCCTTGGAAAGATTAAATGAAAATTGTCTTTTTTTCATCTGTAAATTACGGAAGTTTATTCATAGATTATTTTTTAAAAAATAAAATAGAGATAACCCTTATAACAAATCCACCGAAAAAAGCAGGAAGAGGGCTTAAAGTAAAAAGGAGTTTTATTTCAAAATACGCAATTGATGCTGGAATTCCTGTTATTGAAGTTGAGGAACTTCTTAATAATGAGGATTTTATAAAGAAGATAAAAGATTTTATGCCTTGTTTTGGTATTGTTATAGGATATGGTAAAAAAATTCCTGAGAATGTTTACTCAATTCCAAAAAATGGCACTTTCAATATTCATTTTTCTCTTCTTCCTGATTTAAGGGGACCAGAACCTGTTAGAAGGGCGATTTTTTTGGGATATGATAAAACGGGTGTTACAATTTTTAAGATAAATCAGGAAATTGATAAGGGTGATATTTATTTACAAAGAGAGGTAAATATTTTCCCTGATGATAACTATTTAACTTTAAGAGAAAGATTAAGCAAAATTTCAATTGAACTTCTTGATGAATTTTTTAAAAATTTTAAAAATATAAAACCAAGGAAGCAGAAAGGCAGTGGTAATTATGCTCATAAATTTAAAAAGAGTGATTTTTTGATAAATTGGAATGAGGAAGGAGATAAAATTTTAAGAAGGATAAGGGCATTATATCCTCTTTCATATACCGTCCTTCCAGATGGTAGAAAATTGAA
The DNA here is from genome assembly GCA_003650255.1 of Caldisericota bacterium. GTDB lineage: Bacteria > CG03 > CG03 > B21-G15 > B21-G15 > B21-G15. Next base: position 8,411 of record QMOP01000034.1, on the reverse strand, counting down.
GATTATTGAGGCGGAGTTTTTTCCTTTAAAATATGAAGGAAAACCAGGGGAGTTAGTTAGTTTTGTAAGGGGGAAAGGGTTTATTGTAAGAAGTATGGATTCTTCAATTCTTGTAAAAAGGGTTCAACTTGAAGGTAAAAGGGTGATGAGTGGTGTTGAGTTTATAATAGGAAGAAAGTGGCTTATAGGAAAAATATTAGGAAAATAACTGTAAAGTCTTTGAAAAAGGTTTTCGAAGGGAAAAGGCCTATTGGATATGTTGTTGATAAGGTTCTTTCAACAAATAAAGATTTAGATGGAAAGGATAGAGACCTCTTTACTTTTCTTGTTTATGGAACTTATAAAAGGGTGATTACAATTGATTGGATTTTAAGAAATATATATGGGAAAAAGCTCTATCTTGATAATGAACTTAAAGCAATAATTTATCTTGGAGTTTTTGAGATTTTTTATTCAAATATTCCTGAATATGCAACAATAAACGAACTTGTTGAAATTGCTAAACGTTTTATCTCAAAGAAAGCAGGAAATTTTGTAAATTTTATTTTAAGAAGAGTAATTGAAAATGGATTTCCAGAACTTCCTTCTGATGAGATTGAAAGAGCGAGTATTCTTTATTCGCATCCTACTTGGCTTGTGAGAAGATGGAAAAAAGAGGTTGGAGATGATTATGTGAAGGTTCTTGAGGCGAACTTAAAGAAGAAGGATATTCATTTAAGATTAAATTCTCTTAAAGGGATAAATAATTGTAAAATGAAACTTTTTGAGGAGGATATAAAATTTAAAGATTCCCCATATCTTTCTTCATCTGTAAGGGTTGAGGAGGGTTTTGATATTTTCAGGTCACTTGCTTTTAAAGAGGGTTATGTTACAGTTCAGGATGAGGCAAGTCAATTAATCTCACATATTGTTGATCCAAGAAAAAATGAGAAGATTCTTGATACATTTGCTGGAAGAGGAAACAAAACTACACATCTCTTAGAACTTTCAGGAAACGGAGCAATTGTTTTTTCTCTTGATAAAAATCGGAACAAATTGAAAGATTTAAAAGAAAATGTAAAAAGGTTATCACTTAAAATGCCAGAGATTATAAATGAAAAACTTGAAAACTTTAAAGTGGATTTTAAATTTGATAAAATTCTTTTTGATGCACCTTGTACTGGACTTGGAACTGTGAGAAGGAAGCCAGAGATTCTTTCAAGGATTAGAAAGGAGGATATAAAAAGGAGTGCTTCAAATATAATGAGATTGTTGAATATTGTTAAAAATATGGTTAGGATTGGAGGTTCAATAATTTATTCAGTTTGTAGTTTTGAAAAGGAGGAAGGAGAGGATATTATAAAGAGTTTTTTGAGTAAAAATAGAAATTTTGATATGGATAATATTTCAATATATTTGCCAGAAAAGGCAAAGATTTTTATTAGAAAAAAGTTTTTTTATACAATTCCTGGTGTTGATGATGTGGATGGTTTTTTTGCTTCAAGACTTATAAGGTTATGCTGAAATTCTTTAGAAAAATTTTTATTGCTTTTATTCTTGGAGTATTTTTTGCGATTGGTTTCAATGTTACAATGAATCTGGTTATTCACAGAAAAAGGAAGGTTATAACACCTGATATAAGGGGATTGCCACTTAAAAAGGCAATAGAGAAACTTGCTGAGAGGGACCTATATATAAGGATTGTTGGTAGAAGACACAGTGAAAATATTCCGCCAGATTCTATTCTCTCACAGGATCCACTTCCAGGTGAAATAGTAAGAAAAGAAAGGCCTGTTAAGGTTGTTCTTTCAGAAGGGAGTGAACTTGTCTATGTTCCTGATTTAAAGAATCTAAGTCTTCAAGAAGCAGAGATACTTCTTAAAAGGAGTTTTCTTGTTCTTGGTGAGATAAATAAGGTTTATTCAAATGAATATAAAAAGGGAAGAATTATTTCTCAGGAACCTGAAGAAGGAGAAATTGTTAAAAAAGGATCAATGGTAAGTGTGATAGTTAGCAAAGGACCTTCAACGATTTCAGGAACTTTTCTTATGCCGGATGTTGTTGGTAAAAATATTGAGGAGGTTAAGGATATATTTTTTGATATGGGGATTGAAATTGATGAGAAAAATATAAGTAAGGTTGTAAATAACAGAGTTCCGGATGGAACAGTTTTAAAACAGATTCCACCTCCTGGAGAACTAATTGAGGATGGAAGCGAAATTTCCCTTGTTATTTCTGAAAGAAGGGAGATAAAAGAGATTCTTCATGTTGAAACATTTTATTTTGAAATACCTCAGGGACCAGATGAAAGACATCTTAAAGTTATAAAGGAGGATTTAAAAGGGAAAGAGGTTGTAATTGATAGTATTGAAAAACCGGGAACAAAAATTTTAAAAGAAATAAAGATGTATGGAAAAGCAAAAGTTTTAATTTATCTTGATGACACACTTGTTGAGGTGAAGAAGTATGAGTAAGGTGGCAGTGTCAATTCTTGATGCTGATATTTTGAATTTAAGGGAGGAGATAGAGAAAGTAAAAGATGCTGATTTAATTCATCTTGATATAATGGATGGTCATTTTGTTAAAAATTTAAGTTTTGGTGCAAATGTATGTAAGAGGATAAATGAAGAGTTTGACTTTTATATTGAATCACATCTTATGGTCTATGAACCAGAAAAATTCTGGAATGATTTTTTTCTTGCTGGTTCAAAAAGAATAATATTTCATATAGAGGCAACAAAAAATCCATTAAAACTTATAAAGACACTAAAAAAAAATAAAACTTCAGTAGGACTCTCTTTAAATCCCGAGACAGATGTTAAAAAAATTCTCAAATACATTAAGGATATTGATCTGGTTCTTGTTATGAGTGTTAATCCTGGAAGAGGAGGACAGAGGTTTATTGATGATGTTTTGAAAAAGGTTTCATATCTTGATGAATTAAGAAATAAATATGGCTACAGGTTTCTACTTGAAATTGATGGGGGAATAAATTATTATACAGGAAGAAAAGCAGTTAAAAGGGGTATTGATATACTTGTTTCAGGTTCTTATATTTTTAAAAAAGGAGATGCAAAAAGAAATTTACAGCTGTTAAAAAGTATAAAAAGATGAGTCCATTTAAAAATAGATGGTTTTCCCCTCAGGGGACGTTCGCGAGGGTGGCTCACTCTGCTCGCTGCGGTGGAATGCACAATGTCCTCGCTCGCAAAGCCCCTTCGGGAAAAACCACCTACCATTCGCCATTTGTTATTTACAAATCGCTATTAATTGATAGAAAGGAGGAGGTGAAATGGAGGTAAGGATAAGATTGAAAAGAGTTGGAAAGAAGAATCAGCCAATTTTTAGAATTGTTGCACAGCCAAGACTTTCAAAAAGGGATGGAAAGGAACTTGAAAAAATTGGACTTTATTTTCCAAAAAAGGAATCCTGGAGTGAAAAGGTGGAGATTAATGAGGAGAAACTTCTTTCCTGGATTAAGAAGGGTGCTACAATGAGCGAAAGAGTAAAGAATTTATATGAAAGGTGGAAGAGATGCAGGAAGAGTTGAAGAAACTTTTTGATTTTATTCTTAAAAGAATTGCTGATAATCCTAATGAAGTGCATTGTAATGTTGTTGATTCAAGGGATGAGATTATAGTTGAGATTCATGTTCCTGATGATCAGAAAGGTAGAATAATCGGAAAGGGAGGAAAGGTAATAAAAGCACTGAAGCAGATTGCAAGATTGTGGGGTAGTTTTAATAAGAGAACAATTGATGTTGTTATTGTTTGATGATTAAATTTAAAATCCTTACTCTTTTTCCATCTTTTTATGATTCTTTCTTAAATACAAGTTTAATAAAGAAAGCAAGAGAGAATGGTATTTTAAAATTTGAAATTTATAATTTAAGAGATTTTTCTCAAGATGAAAATGTTGACGATTATCCCTATGGTGGTGGTCCTGGTATGGTTTTAAAACCAGAACCAGTTTTTAATGCTTATGATAAACTTAAAGAAAAAGATGACCTTTTTATAATCTTTTCTCCAAGAGGAGAACTTTTAAATTATAAACTTGCAAAAGAGATTTATGAAAAATCAAAAAGTTTTCTACTTTTATGTCCAAGATATGAAGGTGTGGATGAGAGAGTAATTACAGGTTTAAAGGGTTTTGAACTTTCAATTGGAGATTATGTTCTTATTTCAGGTGATACTGCATGCCTTGTGTTTATTGAGGTTATTTCAAGATTTGAAAAAGGGGTTGTTGGAAAGGAGAGTTCTGTAATAGATGAATCATTTTCAAGTGGTTTTCTTGAATATCCACAGTATACAAGACCAAGGGAATTTAGAGGTATGAAGGTTCCAGATGTCCTTTTATCAGGAGACCACGAAAAAATAAAAGAGTGGAGAAAAAATATGGCATATAAAATTACAAAAGAAAGAAGACCTGATTTGCTGGAGGAAGAATGAAAATTCTTGCAATTGGTTCTCATCCAGATGATATTGAATTTGGATGTGGAGGAACACTTCTTAAATTTTCAAAAAATCCAGAGAATGAAATATATCTTCTTGTTATGACAAAAGGAGAGAAAGGAGGAAAAAAAGATGTAAGAGAAAAGGAGCAGGAGGAGTCAGGAAGGATTTTAAAAGTTAAAAAAATTTTCTGGGGTGGATATGAGGATACAAAGGTTCCATTTAATGCAGAATCAATTCAGAGAATTGAGTCTGTCATCAAGGAGGTGAATCCAGGACTTATTTTTGTTTTCTGGAGTGAAGATGCACATCAGGACCACAGAAATACCTCCCTTTCAACAATTACTGCTGCAAGATACATAAGAAATATCCTCTTTTATGAGGTTCCGACTACTCAAAATTTTTCTCCAAATGTTTTTGTTGATATAGGAGATGTTATTGAAGAAAAGATGGAACTTTTAAAAGCACATGATTCTCAAGTTTATGCTACGAGGATTGCTGGTTTGAGTATCCTTGAGAGTGCAAGAGCAACAGCATATTTCAGAGGTTATCAGGGAAGGGTGAAGTTTGCAGAGGGTTTTGTCTCCCACAGATTATCACTTTTTTATTATAAGGAGTAGTTTTTGAGATTTATATTTTTTATTCTTTTTATTCTTCTCCTTTCGCCAAAAGGTGGAACATTATTTTATATATACGGAATAAGATGGGTTTATGTTATGCTTGTTTCATTTCTTGGAACATATCTTTTTACTCCCTTTTTTATAAAAATTTCGCATAAAGTGGGGATTCTTGATATTCCTGATGAAGAAAGAAAATTTCATAAAAAACCAACTCCTCTACTTGGTGGATTTGCTATTCTTATTGGTTTTATAATTGCCTGTATAAGAAATTTGAGGTTTACTCCTTCATTTCTTTCAATTGTTATTGCTGGAATATTTGTATATTTTTCAGGTTTTATTGATGACTGGAAAAAAGGAGTTTCAGCAACTTTGAGATTGTTTTTACAGTTTTTTGCAGTAACATTGATAATTGTTAATGGAGTTAGAATTACTGCTTTTCCACATTTTTTTGGTGAAAATTTTCTTGAAATATTTTTTACATATCTTGGTGTTATAGGAATAATCAATGCAGTTAATTATTTTGATGGTTTAAATGGGCTTGCTTCTTTAATGAGTATAAGTAGTGGAATATCTTTCTTGATAATTGCAATCTCTACAAATCAGATTTATTTAAGCTTCATTTTAAGTGCATTCATAGGAAGCATTCTCGGGTTTCTTCCTTATAATTTTCCAAAAGCAAAAATATTTCTTGGAGATGGTGGAAGTTATTTTTTAGGGTTTATTCTTTCAAGTTGTGCAATAATGGGGAGCTGGAAACAGGAGGTGTACAACCCCTTAATTGCAATTATTACACCTGTAAGTATTCTCTCTGTTTTTATCTATGACATGATTTATACAACAATATCAAGAATAAAGAATGGTTCTGTCAGAAATTTCAGGGAATGGTTGGAGTTTACAGGAAGAGACCATTTCCATCACAGGTTACTTAATCTTGGAATGGGAGAGATAAAAACAACACTTTTCATTTCAGGGCTTGTTCTTCTTACAGGTATTGGTGGGGTTTTAATAAGGAAGGCAACCTCAGTAGATGCATGGTTACTTTTTCTTCAAATTGTAATTTTATTTCTCCTTATAACCGAAATAATGCTTGCTGGAAGGGAAGTCCATTAGTTGACAAGTTGGATTTTTTCGTATATAATTTTAATATGAAGGAAAGGAGAAAACATAAAAGATTTCCGACACTATCTTTAATAAAAAGTGTTGAGATTTCAAGTCCTGATTTAAATTTGAAAAGTTCAATGCCAGCCATAATGTTTAATATTTCTGCAGGAGGAATTGCTTTTATCACATTTTATCCATTTCCTGTTAATTCAATTATTATTTTTAATCTTGAACTCGGAACAATATCTCTTAAAAATGTTAAGGGAAGAGTTGTAAGAAGGGAGGAGAAAAAAAACACATTTCTTATAGGAGTAGAATTTCTTAATCTTTCAAAAAGAATAAAGAAGAGGATAGAGGAAATGGCAGAGGATTATACAAGTTGTGAGGCAAGGATTTTAAGAAAGGAAGAGATAATCTGTTTTCCAGAAAGTTGTTCCTACTATCCCCTCTGCTATAAAAAGGAGAAGAAGAGAATTAAAATAAATTCCTTTGTCCATGCCCATTAAAATCTTACCTGAAGAGGTAATCAGAAAGATTGCAGCAGGTGAGGTGATTGAGAGACCTTCTTCCTGCGTAAAGGAACTTGTTGAGAATTCAATTGATGCTAATGCAAGAAGGATTGATATTTTTGTTGAAAATGCTGGAAAAAGTTTAATAAGGGTTGTAGATGATGGAGAGGGAATAAGCAAAGAGGAACTTCCACTTACAGTTAAGCATCATGCAACAAGTAAAATTGAGAGAGTTGAGGATTTGTTTAAAATAAGAACATTCGGTTTCAGGGGAGAGGCGCTTGCATCAATTGCTCAGGTTTCAAAACTAACAATAACTTCAAGAAAGAGAGATGAAAATGTTGGAGCAAGGGTTTCTGTAGAAGGAGGAAAAGAGGTTCTTTTTGTTGAGGTCGGTGCTCCGTCTGGAACAGAGGTTATTGTGAGAGATCTTTTTTATAATACACCTGTAAGAAGAAGATTTTTAAAAAGGGATTCAACTGAATTGAGAAATATAATAAAAATAGTTGAGAATATTTCAATTCCAAACTATAACGTTAGATTTTCATTTTACTCTAATGGAAAAAAGGTTTTCACTTTTGCTGAAAGATATAATTTGAAGGATAGAATAGTGGATGTGCTTGGAAAGGATTTTATGGAGGATTCTGTTTATTTTGAATCAGAGAATTACCTTTTTAAATTTTATGGTTTTATTTCAAAAGGAAAAACAAAAAGAAAAACATCTTTTATTTATGTAAATGGAAGATTTGTTTCAAGTCCAATTGTGAGAAGTGCTATAATAAATGCATGTTCAAAATATATTCCAAATAAGGAGATTGGATTTGTTGTTTTTATTGAAATAGATCCTTCATTTGTTGATGTGAATATCCATCCTGCAAAAAAAGAAATCAGGTTTTTGAAAGAAGATCAGATTTTAAGAGGTATTTATAGGGGAATTGATGGTGCATTTAAGAAAAAGGATTTTGTTGTAAGTTTTGATATAAATAAAATTAAGGTTGAAGAAGGTTTAAAGGAACAGGATTTTTCATATTTTGTGTTTCCTCAAAAAAGTAAAGAAGATTTTAAGTTTCTTGGAAAAAGTATTAAGATTTTTGGTCAGGTGTTTAAAAAATATATCATTTTTTCCTCTGAAGATGAACTTTTCCTTATGGACCAGCATACAGCAAGTGAGCGACTTAAATATGAGGAACTTAAGAGAATGTTTGAGGAGAAGAGGATTTCGCAGAGGGTTTTGATTGAGGAGAAGATAGCGTTAAGAATGAGTGATTATTCTATAATGGAGGAGAATAAGGCAGTTTTGAAGAGTGTTGGAATTGAATGGGAAAGTTTTGGGCCGGGAATTATAAAAATAAAAACAGTTCCTGCATCTCTTCCTCAGGGAAATATAGAGAAACTTATAAAGGAGATTGTTGTAATTTTAGAGGAAAGAGGAAAAAAGAGTGTTGTTGAAGCAGTATTTGATGATATAATAAAACTTATTGCGTGTAGAAGTGCTGTAAAAGAAGGAGATAATTTGAGTTATGAAGAGATGGAGGATCTTGTAAAAAGGGTTCTTATATCAAAATCAATATACTGTCCACATGGAAGGCCCGTCCTCGTAAAACTAACCCTCAAAGACCTTGACAGATTCTTTGAAAGAAGATAATAAGTTAATCCATGAAAAGAACATTTGATGCAATTGTTGTTGGTGGTGGTCATGCAGGAATAGAGGCATCATCCAGTTTAAGCAGGATGGGAGTAAATACACTTCT
>QMOP01000033.1 GCA_003650255.1 Caldisericota bacterium | reverse complement strand
GGAGAATAAAGAGAATAATAAAATTACCTCGCTTTCTTTTAAGAATTTTAGTAGAATTTTTAAAATGAAAATAGGTTTAATCTCTGACATTCATGCTAATCTTCCAGCACTTAAAAATGTCATAAATTTCCTGAAAGAGAAGGAAGTATCTTCAATAATATGCTGTGGAGATATTGTTGGATATGGACCTTATCCGAATGAGGTAATAGAGTTTTTAAAGGGGATTGAAAACTTTTATAGCGTGTGTGGAAACCACGACTGGGCAGTTCTTGGACTTGTTGACTTAAATGTGTTAAATGAGGATGCAAGAAGGGCAATTCTTTGGACAAGGGATGTTCTAAATGAGGAGGGTTTTGAGTATCTTTCAAATCTTCCACCAAAACTTACAGGTCCAAATTTCATGATTGTTCATGGTTCTTTGAGAGATCCCATAATGGAGTATATTACAGGTCCGGATGTATATGCATATTCACTTCCAAAGCAGACAAGAAGAGTTCTTTTTGTTGGACACACTCATAGACCAATCTATTATACAGCAACCTCCACAGGTTTAATAAATCCTTCATTTTTCATTCCTGAAAGACCTGTAACTATTGAAGTTGAGTCGGATTTAAGATACCTTTTTAATGTTGGAAGTGTAGGTCAGCCAAGGGATGGAAATCCTTTTTCAAGTTGTGTGATATATGATACAAAAAAAAGAGAGGTTACTCTTTATAGAGTCAGTTATGATATAGAAAAGGTTCAAAATAAAATGAAAGAGGTTGGGCTTCCGGAGTTTTTAATTGAAAGATTAAAGGAGGGAGTTTGAATCTTTCTCCCGGAGATGTTCTTGATAATGAATTCAGAATAATCTCCTTTCCAAAAAAGGGGGGAACAAGTTATGTTTATAGAGCAATAAGGCTTTCAGATAGAAAGGAGGTTGTTATAAAGGTTTTAAATGAGAAGTTTAAAAATGATAAGGCACAGGTTTTAAGGTTCGTTCATTCAGAGGAGATTGGACTTAAATTGTCCCATCCAAGAATAATAAAATACTTTCCACACCCAGAAAATCAAAATTTTAGATATCAGGTTCTTGAATATGTAAATGGAGAAAGTTTGAGAGAGAAACTTGTGAAATATAAAAAGTTTTCTTGGAGAAAAGCAGTTAATATGGCACTTAAAATTCTGGATGCTATAAATTATATTCATTCAAAGGGGATAATTCATCTTGATTTAAAACCAGAGAATATAATTGTTCTTGAGAATGGAGATATAAAAATTATTGATTTTGGTATATCCTATGACCCGAAAGCAAAAACATCTCCATGGATGGATGCATTAAAGATAAGCGGAACTCCGGGATACTATCCACCAGAAAGACTTGAGGGAGCAATTTCAAAAAGTGTTGATATATACAGTATTGGAGTAATACTTTATGAGATGCTATCAGGTGGAATTCCTGATGAGGCAGATATTCCTGATGATGTTCCAAAAGAAATAAGAAAGGTTGTGAAAAGAGCAATAGATTTAACTCCAGGAAAAAGATTTAAAAGTTGTAGTGAGTTTGCAACTGCTCTTGTTAAAGCAGCAAGAAAAGGAAAGAAATATAGGATTAATTACTTTCTGATATTTCTTCTCATTTTAATCGGAATTTTCATCTATATCATGGTGAAGATTGCCTTTATTTTGAGAGAATGATTTATTTATTTATTTTTTTAATTTTAAATGCTCAGATTTCAAAAATTGTTGAGGAAGCAGCAAAAAGTTATGTAAGGGGAGAATACAATTTAACTTATAAACTTTTAAGGGATTATCTTGAAAAAAATCCAGAAGATGAGAAAGCAAAGAAGATGTTTGTTAGAACCTGTATTAGACTTGCAAAGGAACATCTTAATAAAGGAGAGGATGAGAAGGCACATGAGTATGCTTCACTTGCCTATAAATATGATCCAGATGACCCAAAAGTTGAGAATCTTTATCTTGCAACAAGGAAACTATCAAAAGAAAGAGTTGAAAAAAAGGAAATAAAAGAAAGAAAAATTGAAATTCCAAGGTTAAAACCTTTAAAGATTTCTCCAGTTGAGAAAAAGAAAATTAGAAAGGAGAGGGAAAGGGTTAAAGAGATTGTAAAGGTTGTTCCAAAAGTTAAAGTTGAAAGGATTATTGAAGAAAAAAAGGTAAAGGTAATACCATTATGGGTTTACATAAGCATAATCTTAAATCTTTTACTGATAGTTTCAATCCTCTTTTATTCAAAACTTAAAAAAGCAAAAAAGAAATCGGTTGATAAAAAATTTTATAAAAATCTTATAACAAACAAACTTCTTCTTGCAAAGGTTTTGAAGGAGAAAAAGGATTTTATAAAAAAGAAAATTCCCTCAAATAAAATAGAGGATCTTCTTGCACTGCTTGAACTTCCAGAAAAAATTCCTGAAGATATAAGGATAAAATGGAAGGAGAAAGGAGGATATCTTCCTGACTTTGACCCTATTCCAAGGTTAATTTCAGAGAAACTTGAGATTTTTGATCTTTATCTTGATAATCCAAATAAGATTGTGGGAATTTTAAAGAAATATCTTGATTATCCACACAACAGAGTCCGAGCAACTGCATGTAAGATTCTTGCTAAATACAGATTGCAGGATGCTTTAAGGGTTTTAAAAAAAATGGCTAAAGATGAAGATAGATGGATGAGAATAAGTGCAATATGGGCACTTGAAAATATTGGCGGAAAAGAAGTAGAAGCATTACTTGAGGAACTTAAAAATGATCCTGATTATCTTGTAAGTGAGAAGGCAGAAGAGGCACTTAAAAGATTGAGGAAGAATGAATAAGGAAAGATTAATGAGAAAAGTTTTTGAACTTGCTGAAAAGGGAAGGGGAAGGGTTTCACCAAATCCTGTTGTAGGTGCAATAGTTTATAAAAATGGAAAAATTATATCAGAAGGATATCATAAAAAATTTGGAGGATTTCATGCAGAAAGGGATGCAATTTTAAAAGCAGGGAAAAAAACAAAAGGATCAAAACTTTTTGTTAATCTTGAACCATGTTGTCATTTTGGTAAGACACCTCCATGTGTAGATTTAATTATCTCAAGCGGAATAAAAGAGGTTTATATATCAATGAAGGATCCAAATCCAGTTGTAAATGGTAAGGGAATAAGGAAGTTAAAAAGAAATGGGATAAAGGTTGAGGTTGGAATATTGGAGAAAGAAGCAAGATTTTTAAACAGGGGTTATGTTTTTTATCATGAGAAGAAAAGACCTTGGATAATTTTAAAAGGTGGTTCCACTCTTGATGGAAAAATAGCGTCAAGTAAAGGTGAAAGCAGATGGATAACAGATGAGTTTTCAAGAGAAATTTCCCATATTTTAAGATATAATTCCGATGCAGTATGTGTTGGGATAAATACACTTCTTAAAGACAATCCTTCACTTACTCCATATAAGGTAAGAAAGGAGATTCATCCACTTTCAAGACCTGTAAGGGTTGTTTTTGACACGGATTTAAGAATTCCTGAAAATGCTAAAATTTTTGATGAAGCAGGTATTTATCCTGTTATAATCTATACAGCGAAAAAGAAAGAAATTAAAAAGGATGGAGTTGAGGTTATGAAAGTTAGGAAGAAAAATCATATTATTTTAAAGGATGTTATTCATGATTTTTATAAGAGGGGTTTTCAATATGTTCTTGTTGAAGGTGGGGGAGAGGTTTTCTTTTCATTTTATAAAGAGGGATTTGTTGATGAGGTTTATTATTTCTATTCGCCAAAGATTATTGGTGGAAGAGAAGCACCAACTCTCTGTGATGGAGAAGGTTTTAGTTTAAAAAATGCACTGGTTATAAAAGAGTGGGAGATAGAGAGATTAAAGAGTGATTTTCTATTTCACGGAATATGTTCACAGGTATAATTGAATTTAAAGCAAAAGTTTTAAGAAACGGTAAAAATTTTATAGAGGTGGAGAATCCATGGAATGATTTAAAAATTGGTGAAAGTGTAAGTGTAAATGGTTGCTGTCTTACTGTAAGGAATTTTAGTAAAAAATCAATATGTTTTGATGTATCATATGAAACACTTAAGAAGACAAATTTAAAATATTTAAAAGCAGGAGATTATGTAAACCTTGAAAGATCATTAAAGGTTGGAGATAGGATTGGAGGACATTTTGTTTATGGACATGTTGATACAGTTGGAAGAATTTTAAGGAAGTATAAAAAAGGTAAATTTTTTATTTTTACAATAAAGGTTCCTTCAAATTTTAGAAAGTATGTATTTAGGACATCTTCTGTAGCAGTTGAAGGAGTTAGTTTGACGGTTCAGGAGGTGAAAGGAAATGAAGTAGTTTTTGTTCTTATTCCTGAGACAATTGAAAGGACAAATTTGGGCTTGAAAAAAGTGGGTGAACTAGTTAATATTGAATTTGATATGATGGTGAAGAAAAAAATAGAGAGCAATAGACAGTGAGAAGGAAGGGTATATTTTCTGATATTGAGGATGTTTTAAAGGATTTAAGAAAAGGGAGGATGGTTATTGTTGTTGATGATGAAGAAAGGGAAAATGAAGGAGACCTTGTTTTTGCCGCAAGTAAGGTTTCTCCACAGAAGATAAATTTTATGGCGAAATATGGAAGGGGACTTATATGTGTAAGTATGCTTGGAAAGGACCTTGATAGACTTGGACTTAAACCAATGGTTGAGGATTCAAAAGAAGTAAAAGAAGCAGCATTTACTGTGAGTGTTGATGCAAAAAAAGAAATAACAACTGGAATATCTTGTTATGATAGAGCAGTAACAATAAAAACACTTATTGACCCTAAAACAAAAAAGGATGATTTAATAACTCCGGGACATGTATTTCCTTTAAGATATAAAGAAGGAGGAGTTCTTGTAAGAGCAGGACATACAGAGGCAAGTATTGATTTGTGCAAACTTGCAGGACTTTATCCAGCAGCAGTTATATGTGAGATAATGAAAGAGGATGGAAAGATGGCAAGATTGCCTTATCTTATAAAGTTTGCGAAATTGCACAATTTAAAGATAATATCAATTGCTCAGATTATAGAATATAGAAGAAAAAAGGAGAAACTTATAAAACTTGTTGCAAAAAGTAAATTACCAACAAAATTTGGGAATTTTAATCTCTTTGCATATGAGTCAATGATAGATGGAGGTATTCATATTGCTCTTGTTAAAGGGAATGTCAGAGGAAAGAAGGATGTTCTTGTGAGGGTTCATTCATCCTGTGTTACAGGAGATATATTTCACTCTTTAAGATGTGATTGTGGAGACCAACTTGAGAACTCTCTTAAGATGATTGAAAATGAAGGAAGAGGAGTTTTACTTTATATGAATCAGGAAGGAAGAGGGATAGGACTTAAGAATAAATTGAGGGCATATGAACTACAGGATAAAGGATTGGATACAGTTGAGGCAAATAAGAAACTTGGATTTCCTCCTGATTTGAGGGATTATGGAATTGGTGCACAGATTTTAGTTGATTTAGGACTTTCTTCAATAAAATTGCTTACAAATAATCCAAGAAAGATTGTTGGACTTGAAGGATATGGATTAAGAATAACAGAGAGGGTTCCAATAGAAGTAAATCCAAATCCGGTCAATTTGCGTTATCTTAAAGTGAAAAAGAAAAAGCTTGGACATATTATAAAAAATGTTAAATGAAAGGGAGGTAATATGAGAGAGGTAAAAGGAAAACTTGATGGAAAGGGAAAAAGGATTGCGATTGTTATTTCAAAGTTTAATGAGTTTGTATCAAAAGAACTTCTTTCAGGATGTATTGATGAACTTAAACTTCTTGGTGTTGATGATGCAAATATTGAAACCTACTTTGTTGAGGGTTCATTTGAGATTCCTCTTGCTTTAAAAGTGGTAAGTCAAAGAAGAAGTGTTGATGGGATGATTGCTCTTGGAGTAATTTTAAGAGGAGAGACATCACATTTTGATTATATTGCAAAATCTGTTATAGGAGATATATCAAAAATATCACAGGATACAGGGATACCAATTGCACTCGGTGTTTTAACTCCAGATGATATTGAGCAGGCAATCTCCCGTGCTGGTGGAAAAGCAGGAAATAAGGGTAGGGAGGCAGCAAGGGTTTGTATTAACATGATAAATCTTGTTGACAGCATATAATGGGTGGAAGGAGGAAGGCAAGGGAACTTGCACTTCAGGCACTTTATCTTCATGATAATCTCGGTTTTGATAGGGAAGAGGCATGGCAAAAAGCAGTTTCAAAATTTAAAGCAGGAAAAAAGATTATTGAATATGGAAGATTTTTATTTGATGGAGTTTTAAGAGAAAGGGAAGGACTTGATTTAAAAATAAATAAGTATTCAAAGGACTGGGAGATTTCAAGGATGAATGTTGTTGAAAGAAATATTTTAAGGATTGCGACATTTGAAATTCTTTATTCAGATACTCCAGTAAAGGTCTCAATTGATGAGGCGATTGAAATTTCAAAAACATATTCTACAGAGAGTGCAAGAAAGTTTATAAATGGAGTTCTTGATAAAATAGCAAAAGAAAAGTATGATTAGAAATGGAAAGTGGTTTTCCCCTCGGAGGACGCTCACGTATGTGGTTCGCTCTGCTCGCTGCGCCCGCCTGCCGTCGGGCAGGGTGGAATGCTCCATGTCCTCGCTCGCAAAGCCCCTTCGGGAAAAACCGCCCACCATTCGCCATTCGCTATTTGCCATTTGCTATTCATTGAGGAAAGGAGGAAGAAATGGGGAAGGAAAAGGATAAGGAGAAGATTAAAAAGGAGATAGAGCATTTAAGAGAACTTATCAATTATCACAATTACAGATACTATGTTCTTGCCCAGCCAGAGATTTCTGACTATGAATTTGATATGCTCATGAAAAGGTTGGAGGAACTTGAAAAGAAGTATCCTGAATTTTATGACCCGAATTCACCTACTCAGAGAGTAGGAGGAGAACCTTTAAAGGAATTTAAAACTGTAAAACACAGAGTTCCAATGCTTTCACTTTCAAATACATACTCTGAAAAAGAGATTTATGAGTGGGAGGAGAGGATAAAGAGGATTATTGGGGAAAGAAAAGTTGATTATGTTGTTGAGTTGAAGATTGATGGAGTTGGTATATCACTTACATATGAGGATGGCAAACTTACACTTGGTGCTTCCCGTGGTGATGGAGTATCAGGTGATGATATAACACTTAATGTAAAAACAATAAAAACAATCCCTCTTACTCTTCTTAAAAAGGATAAGGAGAATTTTCCAAAAATTCTTGAGGTAAGAGGAGAGGTTTATATGGAGAAAAAGGAGTTTGAAGAGTTAAATAAGATGAGAGAGGAGAAAGGAGAAACGCTTTTTGCAAATCCAAGAAATGCAACTGCAGGAACACTTAAACTTCTTGACCCAAGAGAGGTTGCAAAGAGGAATCTTAAATGTTTTATACATTCACTTGGATATTATGAAGGATGGAAAAGGCCAGAGACACATTATGAGGTTTTAAAAAAATTGGAAGAATTTGGATTTAGAATAAATCCTCATATAAAAGTTTTTAATAGTATAAAAGAGGTTGTTAAATACTGTAAAGAATGGGAAGAAAAGAGAGACACACTTGAGTATGAGATTGATGGTATGGTTATAAAGGTAAATAGAATTTCTTTACAGGAGGAACTTGGTTCAACATTAAAGTCACCAAGATGGGCTATTGCATATAAATTTAAAGCAAGAAAAGGGATAACAAAACTTGTTGATGTGATACATCAGGTTGGTAGAACCGGTGTTATAACTCCTGTTGCTGTTTTAGAACCAGTAAATGTTGGAGGTGTTGCAATTTCAAGAGCAACACTTCATAATTATGATGAAATAGAAAGATTGGGAGTAATGATAGGAGATTATGTTGAGGTTGAGAGAAGTGGAGATGTTATTCCAAAAATAACAGGAGTTGTAAAGGAGAAAAGAGGGAAAGATGTGAAAAAGATAGATATTCCAAAGAGATGTCCTGTTTGTGGTGGAGAAGTTGTTAGAAAAGAAGGAGAGGTTGCTGTAAGATGTATAAATCCTCTTTGCAAGGCACAACTTGAAAGGGCAATAATACATTTTGCACAGAGAACCGCAATGGATATAGAAGGGTTGGGAAAGAGTGTTGCAGAACAACTTGTTAGAAAGGGTTTTGTGAATGATATTGCTGATATTTATTATTTAAAAAGAGAACAGTTGATGAGATTAGAACTTTTTAAGGATAAAAAAACAGATAATCTTTTAAGAGCAATAAATGAAAGTAAAAATAGACCCCTTTCAAGATTTCTTTTTGCTCTTGGAATACCTTATGTAGGAGAGAAAGCAGCAGAGGTTCTTGCACAAAGGTTTAAATCTCTTGAAAAAATAATGAATGCTTCAATTCCACAACTTAAATCAATACCAGAAATTGGTGATGTTATGGCTGAAAGTATATATAAGTTTTTCAAGAATCCATCTGTGATAAAGATTATTGAGAAGTTTAAAAAAGCAGGTCTTAAACTTGAATATGAGGAGGAGAAAAAATCGGATAAATTAAAAGGTAAGATTTTTGTTTTTACAGGAGAACTTGAAAGTTTTACAAGAAGGGAGGCACAAGAGATAGTTAAGAAACTTGGAGGAATACCTTCATCAAGTGTAAGCAGAAATACTGACTTTGTTGTTGTCGGAAAAAATCCTGGTTCAAAATATGAAAAAGCAAAAGCACTTGGAGTAAAAATTATAGATGAAAAGGAGTTTTTAGAAATGATAAAATGAAGAAAGTATATTTTCTTCCATGGAATAGAAGAGGTGAGTTTGATAAGTTTTTAAGATTAAAGGAGTTTACATCCCTTTTCTCTTCAAAGGATTATGTTGCAATCAAGATTCATTTTGGAGAAGAAGGGAATAAAGGATTTGTTGAACCGGAATTTGTGAAAAAGATTGTTGAAAGAATTAAAAGAACAGGTTCATTTCCATTTTTGACAGATTCAAATACAATATACCTTGGTTCAAGACATGATGCATATCATCATTTAAAGGTTGCTTATGAGCATGGATTCAGCATTGAAAATTTAGGAGTTCCTGTAATAATTGGCGATGGACTTAGAGGTGAGTGTGAGGAGATAATTGAACTTAATGGAACAAAGTATATAAAAAAGGCAAGTATTGGAAAAATAATAATGCATTCTGATAAGATTGTTTTTGTATCACATTTTAAGGGACATGAGTGTATGGGATTTGGTGGTGCATTGAAGAATATTGGAATGGGATGTGCAACAAGGAAAGGAAAGTATGAGATGCATGCTGAAATTTCTCCAAAGATAAATCTTGAAAAATGTAGTAGATGCAGAGTATGTGGTAGAGTTTGTCTTGAGGGAGCAATTTCTTATGATAAGGATGGTTATCCTTTGATTGATTCATCAAAATGTTCTGGGTGTGGAATGTGTATTATTGCCTGTCCTCAGGGTGCAATAAAGATACCATGGGATGATAATCTTGTAAGAACTCAGGAGAAGATGATTGAATATTGTTTTGCGATTTTGAAAGAAAGAAAAGAAGAGGTTTGCTTTTTTAACTTTTTAAAGTTTATAACAAAATACTGTGATTGTTATAGAACCAGAGAAAAACCATTGATTGAGGATATAGGAATTCTATTTTCTCTTGACCCTGTTGCAATAGACAGAGCAAGTATTGATATTATAAATGAAAGATATGGTAAGGATTTTTTTAAAGATATATGGCCTGAGATTGATTGGAAACTGCAACTTGATTATGCAGAAGAACTTGGAATTGGAACACAAAGATATGAACTTGTGAATTTATGAAGTTCCTTGTTGATAATATGCTTGGTCGTCTTGGAAGGTGGTTAAGACTTCTTGGAATTGATGCAAAACAGGTTAAGAGAAACTCAACATATGATGAGATAATATTTACT